>CANETG010000328.1 GCA_947440875.1 Bacteriovoracaceae bacterium | reverse complement strand
GACTTGAAGAAGCCTATATTGCTGAAAGAAAGCGTTATGATGGTGGAGAAAGAAGACCGTTCCTTGTTTCTGGAATTATTAAATGTGGTCACTGCGGAAGAGCTTTAGTAGGACAATCCGCCCACGGAACTGCACAAGTTCATCGCTATTATGGTCACAAGCAACTCATCGGAGAGAAAATATCCTGTCCAATCAAAAGATTTCCTGCTGATGAAATCGAGGAAGCGGTAATTCGGCATTTGGATAGAGTGATAGTAGAACCTGGCTATTTAGATGAGATTAACGAGAACATCCAAAAAAGCTTTGGGGCTAACCAGTCAGCTTTCAAACTCAAGAAAGAAGCTTTGTTTAAGACAATCACAAAAGTTGAAAGCGAAATTGAATCGATTTTTAAACTTGTAGCAACAATGAAGGATGGCTCAGCAGGGGCCGACTTAATCCAAGACAAACTCCAAAAGCTGGCAGAGAAGAAGAAAGTACTGGAACAAGATTTAGAGTTATCACTTCAGCTTGAGAAAGAATCAGGTGTAGTAGCGGGGGCTAAAAAATTTATTGAAACTAATGTCAAAGCGGCTAAAGCGGCCTTTAAGAAAGCCAAGCCTCATCTTCAAAAGAAACTCATTGGCTCCGTCTTTCAGCAATTAGTGGCTACCGATCTTGGCCTTGGGGTTAGCTACGCTTTATCAGAAGAAATGAAGTTTACTGGCAATCAATCACAAATAAAAAAGCCATCGGAAGTAATTTCCGATGGCTTTTCTTTACTTGGTAGGCAAGCCCTTGGATTTTTTACGTCCAAGAATTCGCCTATCGTATGTTTTGGTGGAGATAAGCAGGATCGAACTGCTGACCTCTTGCATGCCATGCAAGCGCTCTCCCAGCTGAGCTATACCCCCAAACTGTAATCCTAATAATTTAGAAAAGTCCGGATGTTCTCGCAAGACTTACTTGAGGGAAATCCACATTTTGACGGGAAATTAGTGGATAGTTTTTGAAATCATCTCGAGGAGGGGGTCAAGATCAAAGGGTTTACTGATGAACCCGTGTGCTTGGAGTTTGTGAGCGTAGTCACCGACATCCGATTTTCCTGACACTAATATAATCGGCGTTTCATTTCCTGAGGGGAGTTGGCGAACTTGCGAAATAAAATCTTCCGCTGATAAAAATGGGAGAGTGAGATCCATCAAAATAAGATCAGGCATCTCGTGCGTGCGAAGATAGGCGATGGCGCTTTTTCCGTGATCCAGAGGAATGACTTCATACTTTTCTGTGCGAAGACATTCGCTGAGGAGGAACTGGGTGCTGAAATCGTCTTCAATAAGCATGATTTTTTTGGATTCCATGGCTTCGTTTTAAAGGAAGTTTTAGGAATAGACCAGCGGGGAAGGAAGAATTAATCGCTCTCAAAATTAAGCTCAAATTAAAAAGCATTAAATCTTTTCAACTTAAGTGTCTTATCACTTATCTCTTAGGGAAATCTTTTATCTGATTCATCGAAGCAGAAATAAAAAAGGGCCAGCGTGAGCCGGCCCTTTTTATGAAAACAAATAATCGAGAGATTAGTGTTGTTCAGTTGGAGCAGCAGCATCAGCTGGCATTGCTTCAGCAGGAGCAGCTTCTGGAGCTACTTCAGTAGTTGGAGCTGTTTCAACAGGAGCAGTTTGCTCAACAGGAGCGCTTTCAGCAGGAGCAGCAGCTTCTTCTTTCTTGTTACATGCAACTGAGAGGGCGAGAAGAGCAGCGAGAACGATAAACTTAGACATGGGTTTCTCCTTTAAATGATTCATCCAAATGACAGAAATTGAATGATCGTAAATTGCTATTAGTTACCTACAAATTTAACCAAACTCCATTTGTCTCGCAAGATGTTTTACTCAATTATTTTCAAGGCTTGATGCGGGTCTGTTGAAACTAAACTTTTTTGTTGCGCAGCGCTAAAAAGTCATGACTCTTTTTTCGCACAAAGTATAGGCCAAATGCTGCGGGTAGTAAGCCGCTTCATTAATGAAAATAGGGTAACGAGGCCCAAGAGTTTTGTAGGTTACTTCCTCTCCGGAAAAATGCCGAAACGGAATGTAGCTTCCGTCTATTTTTGTAAAATCTTTTCCCTGAAATCCTGAATGGATATAGGCACTTATTTGACCCTCTTTATCGAGCGGATATTTCACATCTTCGACTTCCACATAGACTTCAATTTCACCTGAGGGTAGCTCGGGAGCTGTTGATAGACTTAACAGTAATCGGTCCACGAGCTCGAAAGTTCCCTCAAGAGCGTGAGGATCTAAAACTCCATTGGCAACGGGTCCGACTTCAATCATGAGGCTAGAAACGACCTGACTGGCCAGATATTTTTTGTTGGGATCGGGGCTTCCGATGATTCGAGAATCGGCAATTTTTGTCTGGATCTGGCGCGCCAGCCAGAGAACGAGCGGATTGTAATCCGTCAGGATGAGAGTTTTTCCCATCGCCGATGTCGTGGTGTGAAGATCGATCACGAAACATTCCTCGCTCAGGATTTGGTTTCGAAGCTCGCGGGCGCGCTGGTGCTCAAAGGAGCCGGGTCTTGATTCATTCAAAAACTGAAACGCACGATTGAGATCTTCGTCTTTAAAGCGTTTGTTAAGTTTGTAGGCTTCTGGGTTAGCGATGATGAATTCAAGACTCAAATCAGGGTATTTCTGTTTGAAATACTCACCATATTTTTTGACGAGCCAGATTCCGGTCCATTCATTTCCGTGGGTGCCGCCAAAAATCAGGACCTTCTTCATGTCTTCTCCTCAATCCGACGAACAAACTCGTGGATGATATTGTGGTAAAGATCCATCCCAGAAACCGCGTCCTCGACCTTTGAGTCGATGTTGGGATTGTCATTGATCTCGATCACGTATGCCTTTCCTTTTTTTTCTTTAATATCCACTCCGTAAAGCGACGTGCCTACCAGGTGATATACTTTCACCGACGCACTCAGGACATACCGAGGAACTTTTGAGAGGGGAAAAGTCTCGGCGTCACCGGATTGT
>CANETG010000327.1 GCA_947440875.1 Bacteriovoracaceae bacterium | reverse complement strand
GAGGTTGGGATCTCTCGGGTACTTGAACACAATTACATCACCGCGTTTAGGCTGCTGGGGACCAGTGATGTATTTGGGGTCTGAGAACCAATCAGTAAAAGGAACTTTGAAACCATAAGAAAACTTATTCACCAAAATGAAGTCACCAATCAGAAGAGTTGGGATCATCGAGCCTGAAGGAATTTTAAATGGTTCAAAAAGAACCGAGCGGAATGTCAGAACGGCAAGGATGATGAAGAAAAACGATTTCACTTCTTTAAAAAATTTATCTTTTTTATTCATGACCGGAGCCGCCGCCAGCGCAGCTTCCTCAGAAGATACGGGAGCTCCGTTAGTCTCAACGGGAGTATTGTTTTCCATGGGGGAGATCCTTTATTTTTTCTGAGGATACATGCGAGAGTAATAGAATTCCATCACGTTCTTAGCGAGGAGGGGGGATTTTATGTACCACTTCTTTTGATTCACGATCATGACACAGATGGAAATACCCTTATCATTCTTATCTTCCAATGATTTGGCATAGCTCACAAACCAGTCCCGTTTTCCGTAGGGATCTCCACCCGTGAGACTTCCCGTCTTCCCACCGATTTCGAGCTTGGAAAGGAGATATTGGCTGCGGCGAAATGAAGAGCGAGCAGTTCCCTGTGTGACGGTGGCCATGAAAAGTGTGCGGAGATCTTCAGCCGTTTGCGGGGTCAAGACAAGTTCATCTTTTTTGAGCGGTGGGTACATCGTTTTCTGATCTTTCATACTTTCCAGTGATTTGATCACTACGGGGTAACGAAGGACACCAGCGTTGGCGACGACAGATGCAATCACGGCACCATGAACAGGACTCATGAGGGTGTGAGTATTTAATCCGGAAGAAAGTTCTGCAAGATTGTATTGGTCTTTTGCCATCTCAAAAACGGAAGGATTGAGGTTCACGCCTTCGACGAGCCGTTTATTAAAACCGAACTTTTCTGCCATTTTTTTCAGACCCGCAGGAGTCAGATTTTCAAGTGCTGTGCGACCAAAAATAACGTTATTGGATGTGGCGAAAGCTTTCTCAAAGTCTAGGCTTCGAACCCATCTTCGATGAGGCGGCTCTTTGAGCTGATGACGATAAAGAGTCGTTGATCGGCCGGTAAAACTGAACTCCGTGGAGGTCTTAATGTGCGTGTTCTCGAGAAGATCTGCGGCGGTGATCACTTTAAAGATAGAAGCGGCAGGATGGGAGTTCGTGAAAGCGAGATCTCGCCCGAAAACGTGCTTTGAGCGTGAGTAATCAACTGCCGCTAGGATTTGCCCAGTTTCGTTATCCATGACCACGACCGAGGTGTAATCAGGACGGTAAAGAGCCAGCTGTTTTTTGACGAAGTCTTCGAGTTCTTCACGAAATGTGTACTGGATATTGTAGCGAGAATTATCGTAATCAACTTGCTCCACCCAGCTTTGATGCTTGGAGAGAATTTTTGACCAATCATTCAATTGTTCTTCGGAGGGTTTAACCGGAACCGCGGGAGATTCCCACAGTGTGTTATCTTTGATGAAATTAAGATTGGCCCACGACGGCAAGGTCGAGGCGATCATAACCCCAATAAAGAGGAAAGCTTTGAGGTTTAAGTCCTTAAAAACCATAAAGACATTATGCCTTAAAGTTCTTTCCAATGACAAAAAATTCTTTGCTGACGCTTCTGGTAGATTTTGGTTTTAAGTAATTGTATTCGCTAAAGAGATTCTTCTGGGTTTTTAAGTAATTTTGGGCGTCCTGAGAATCGAAGATTTTGATCACAAAATGTCCTCCCGGCTTAAGAAATTTTGGCAGGAGACCAAAGACTGATTCAACCAGATTGAGACTCTTGATCTGATCGACGGATTTGATCCCCGTCGTGTTTGGCGCCATATCAGACAAAACGACATCGAATTTATCATCTACATCAAGCTGAGCAAGGTCCTGGATATCAAAAATGTCTTTCTGATAAACACGAACGTTGGGAATTCCAGTTAGCTTTTTATTCACTTCCCGGACATCGATCCCGACGACCCGGCCTTTATCTCCGATGACTGAACTTGTGTATTGAATCCACGAACCGGGATGATAACCGAAATCGACCACAAACATCCCAGGCTTCAGAATTTTATACCGCTCGTCGATTTCTTCGAGCTTATAAACAGAACGCGCAAGAAAGTTTTCCTGCTTCGCTTTATTAAAGTAATGGTCTTTTACCTTGAAGTTACCCATAAAGCTTTCTATCAGGCTTGGGTGTTGTTGTCGACCCAAGGCGGGAAACTTGCTACTATCCCCCAATGAAGAAAAATGAACTCGCCTCGATTGTTGTGGAACGTCTGCGCAAGGTGCATCCCGATGCTCACTGCGAACTCAATCACTCAAATCCGTATGAGCTCCTCCTGGCCACAATCCTTTCCGCGCAATGTACTGATGTGAGGGTAAATATCGTCACTCCAGCGCTGTTTAAAAAATATCCGACGCCTAAAAAACTCGCCAAAGCTCCGCTTGAAGAAGTGACGGAAATTATCAAGTCGATTAACTTTTTCAACAACAAGGCAAAGAGCTTAATCGGCTGCGCTCAAATGCTTGAAGAAAAATATAAAGGCGATGTCCCAAGAACCGTTGAAGAGCTCGCAGAACTCCCCGGGGTCGGCAGAAAAACAGCGAACGTCGTTTTAGGAAATGCTTTCAACATCAACACCGGAATCGTGGTTGATACTCACGTGAAGAGAACCAGTAAGCTCCTCGGGCTCACAAAACAAACAGATCCCGTAAAAGTTGAACTTGAGCTCATGAAACTTTTCCCGCAAGACACGTGGTGTGACCTTTCTCATCTCCTGATCTTTCTCGGGCGAAGAACATGCATCGCCAATCGCCCGCAGTGCGATCTGTGTAATTTAAAAGATGTCTGTGCCGCCAGTGGAAAACTTATGAAGAAAAAACTTGTGATAGTTCCTGAAAAAGCGAAGGGTGGCACCAAATCAGCGGCGGCTCGTAAGTCTTCAAAACTTTCGTAACTTTTTTTCCTTG
>CANETG010000326.1 GCA_947440875.1 Bacteriovoracaceae bacterium | reverse complement strand
TATTTCAAGTCACCGATTAACGACGGTAAGACTTTCGCATAAGGCGATTTATATTTCGCATGAAAATGGAATTGAAAGTGAAGGACCTGTGATGCAGGTTCTAAAGGAAAATAAAGTTGTCCGCTTTTTCAAAGAGCAGCTTACTGAAATACCTCTGGCTTAAGTCAGAGTGGTTTCTCGCTGTATTTATTTTTATCAATCTGGGTGTGTCAGCACTGACGGGGTATTTCACTCCTCGGCTCATCACTCAGTTTTATGAATCTCTTGGAACTGAAAGTACTTTTCGTACAAACCTGATGCTTCTCGCCTTTCTCTTCATGGGAGAATATCTCAATCGGTTTTTATTCCAACTTGCGACACATCGCTACATTCAACGTCTTTTGATGTCGATCAGAGAAAAAAGTTTTTCTTTGTGGTTACGTGCTCCTTTTAAACAAAAGGGAAAGATCAAGCAGGAGGATTATCCCCTAGGTGAAGTCCTCGCACGACTCATGAATGATACAGATGCGGTTCGAGAAATTGTAAGTGCTGGAGCGTTTGCCATCTTCATTGATGTTATTTTTATCCTCTCGTGTTTAATTAGTTTCCTCCAGCTTAACTCCACCACGGGCCTTGCTCTTTTTACTGCTGAATTATTTGCCTGCTGGCTTCTCGTTAAGGGGAGTAAATTTATGGCCGTGGTTTTTATGGATGTGAGGCGTCTGACGGGCCTCATGGCAAGAATTACTACTGACCTCACTTCGGGGCTACGCGAACTTTTTTATTCCCCGAATATGAAATACGCATCGAGACGGGGTGGAAAAGTTTACGATGAGTTTCTTCAAAAGCAGCTTCGCGCGAATATCTGGGACGCCAGTTATTATTCAGCGGCCGAATCCCTTTATCCGATTCTCGTTGCCTTGGTGATGGTGATTGTCCCGTACTCACAGATCGTAGAAGTTGCGATTATCGCTGCTCTCATCGATCTGATTCAAAGATCGATCACACCGATCAAAGACGTCGCTTCTAAAATCAGTGTTCTCCAGCGCGCCGGAGCAGGGCTTGAGCGACTTCATCAGTTTGATGAAAGTTACCGTCAAGAAAACTTCGAGTCGCTTTCTTATGAAAGGCTTGATGCTGACACCATGAAGTTTGATCTCCAAAACTTTCAATATGAGCAGGGTTTTTCGCTCAAGGATATTTCGTTCACCCTCAAACGTGGAGAAATCCTCGGTATTCTGGGAGAGTCGGGGTGTGGAAAATCGACTCTATTAAAACTTCTTTCAGGGCAATATCAGACTTTTCAAGGGACGATTAATCTTGATGGGAAAGTGATTCGTCCTTCGCATGAGCAGGAACTCAGAAAGTTTTCCTCCTACGTAAGTCTCATTTCACAAGAGTCTCATGTTTTTACGGAAACTTTAAAGTTTAACATCACCCTCGGGGAGGAAGAAGATTTTGATACCTTTTGGGCGAAAGCGACCTCATCCATTCCTTATCTCATTCGCTGGAATGTGAAGCCACACGATAAGATCGATTCTAAAAATCTTTCCATGGGTCAAAAACAACTCCTCTCTGGACTCCGTGCTCTGTATTTAAAAAAGCCGATCATTCTCATGGACGAAATCTCGAGTGGTCTTGATTCAGAACTCGAGTCTGCCCTTCGGGACCTGATCAAGTTTTTCCAGTCTCGCAGTATCACAATCATTGTGACTCATCGTTTGGAAACAATCCTTAAGTCGGATCAATTACTCCTTCTCGACCAGGGCAGAGTGGAGGCGATGGGACCTCATGAAGTTCTGAGAAAAATTCCTCAGTACCAAAACTTTCTAAATCACCTCAATTGAGTTTGAGTCGATAAAGAATTGCGCTGCAGCTACAAGGTTGAGCATGGCAGCCAGGGCAAATGAATGGATTTTGACACTCATCTCTTGAAAGAAATACGCATCTTCCTTTATCGCCTTGAAGATTCTCACTCACACAGCAGCATCCGCTGAACTCGTTTTTTTGGGAGAGATAATCATGAGCGAATAAATCTCGCCCTTGAGTTCGGTTAAGAAGCTCTAATGCGTCGGGAAAAAATACTTTCATCGACACTCGTTATCTGACGAAGTTCTGCTCTTCTCTTCACTGTCTCACTTTAGTGTAAAGCTGATAAAACTGCTTGGTTTTTATTCGTATCCGCTTAAGTTATGATTGGGCATTCAAAAATAGGAGAATCTATGAAATTTTCACTGAGCTTTACTGCTCTCGCCATTCTGCTCACGTTCGCGGCGTGTACTGATGGAAATTCAAAACCTAGCTATCTATTTAAAGCTCCGCAAGCAGGTACTGCGGCTCAAGTGGGTGACATGAAAGTCACAAATCAAGAGCTCTTTGATGGAATTGAGTCAGAACTTTTTGAAGCAGAATCAAAAGTTTTTGAAATCAAGTTCAACCGCTTAAAGACGATTCTTCTTCAGCGGTACATGGATAAAGATCCAAGAAAAAAGAGTATGACGAACGACGAATTTCTTGAGAAGCATATTTCTTCAAGCGTGAATATCTCAGACAAAGAAGTGGATGCTTTCATCAAGGATCAAAACATCCCTGCTGAGCACATCAATCCTCAAGTCCGCGAGAAGATAAAAAATTACTTGGGAATGGAACGCAAGAAAGAAGCTGTCGACAAGTGGCTAGCCGAACAGACGAAAAAATCTCCGGTTGAAGTCTTCATAGAAAAACCCCGTCGTCCTAGCTTCTCGATCGAAGTTGGTGCAGCACCCGCTGCCGGTGGGAAAGATGCTAAAGTCACAATCGTAGAGTTTTCAGACTTCCAGTGTCCATACTGCGCCAAAGGTGCGGACCTTTTGAAAGAAATTAAAAAGAAGTACGGCAATAAAGTGAAAGTTGCTTTCAAAAACTTCCCACTTCCATTTCACAATCACGCTGAGAAAGCTGCCATCGCAGGTCTCTGTGCCAATGAACAGAACACGGAAGCATTCTGGAAAATGCACGATTCCATGTTTGCTCATCAGGATAGCTTAGACGATGCCGGCCTCAAGAAACTCGCTAAAGAGGTCGGTCTTAAAGGCCCAGATTTTGATAAATGTCTCGCCGAAAATCGTCACC
>CANETG010000325.1 GCA_947440875.1 Bacteriovoracaceae bacterium | reverse complement strand
ATTGGACTCGGCGGTGGAGACATCAAGCTTTACGGGATACTCGGTCTCCTTCTTGGACCATCCGGAATCGTTTTTAATATTTTTCTCAGCTGTTTTGTAGGGGCGACAGTTGGTCTCGTTCTTATTGCCCTTAAAAAAACGACAAAAGAGAAGCCACTTCCTTTTGGACCATCCATTTTAGTTGTGGCGAGCTTTCAAATTTTCTTTCAGGAATATGCAGAGCGGTTGCAGGCTTGGTTATTCTAACTTGGCTCCCCGCTCCAAAGCGCTTGATATCTGTAACTTAGTCTGTCTATAATGAACTGAAGTTATTTTCATCAGCGGGAAAAATAAATTGGCCAAGTCGCTTAAAGACCAAATTGATGACTTAATGGGGAAGGTAAGTCCCGGTGTTACTATTGGTGTCGATATTGGCGCTCATAGTATTAAAGTTTGCGAACTATCCGGTGGTCCAGGAAAATTTAAAATCGAGCGCTTCGGAATTTTTACACTTTCGGAAGCCGCGCTCATTGAAGATGAAATTCAAAAACCTTCTGAAATTTCAGAGGGAATTCTGGAGGCTCTCAAATCTTCTGGGATAAAATCACGCCAAGCTTGCCTAGGTCTCTTTGGCCCAAACACCATGACCAAACGTCTCAACGTACCAGAGGGTTCTCAAGAAGAAATCGAAGATCACATTCTTTGGGAAGCTGAACAGTACATCACTTTCGGCGCGGATGATTCTCAGATTAGCTTTCACATCATCGGTGACAACGAAGGCGGCGGGAAAGATACCATCGTCGCCGCTGCCAAAAATGAAATCATTGAAAGTTTTACGAATGTTTTGAAACAAGCAAAACTCACGGCGAAGATCATCGACCTTAACGTGATCGCTCTGGCCAATGTCATGGAAGAAGTATTGGCCGAAAACATCGAGGAATATTCTCAAGGAACACTCCTTCTTGATTTCGGTGCCCAAAGTACCAAAGTCATCGTTTACAAACGTGGAGCACCGATCTTTACCAAAGAAATTCCCGTCGGTGGAAGTTTGGTCACGGAGGAAATCCAGAGACAGATGGGGGTTTCATACGGGGAAGCAGAGGATCTCAAGACAACGGTGGATGACCGTGGAAATCTTCCCCAGGAAATTCTCAACATCGTTAACTCTCAGATTGACCAGCAAGTTTCTGAGGTGAAAAAAAATATTAACTTTTATATTACACAAGGCTCCGCTGAGAAAGTTGAGCACTGCTTTGTGACCGGTGGCTCTTCTCTTCTTCCGGGCTTACTTGAAAAACTTTCTATCGTTACGGGTCTCGAAGTTCAACGGCTCGATGTTCTCTCAGCCTTTCAACTCAATAATAAAAAACTGGTCGAAAATTCTGAACAGCTCGCGGCTATTGCCCCCGTGGTTATTGGCCTCGCGATGAGGAAGATGAATTAATGCCGATGATTAAGATAAATCTTTCGTCCTCTAAAAAACAACTCGATATTTCGAACGTTGGCGGATTTGATTTCACCAATCTTAAAATTAAGGCGGTCATCCTCGTCGTTTTTCTTCTCTACGTTCCAGACTTTGTCATCGTGCCTATTTGGACATCATTGGAAGAATCAAAAGCGACTGAACTAGATACTAAGAGGAAAACAGTCTCGGGCTTAAAAAGAAAAGTAAATGAAGGCAAAAATTACGAAACTCAGATCCGGGAATTGAAGGCTCAGGAAGCAGCGCTTGAGAAAAAACTTTTAGCGGTTAAAGAGGCCATTTCGTTTAAGAAAAATCCTTCTGGGCTACTCCTCTATATAGCGAAAAATACTCCTCCAGACATGTGGATTAAAGATCTGTCGATTGAAAATGACACTCTCAGTATTAAGGGTGAAGCCTTGGATTACACGAGCATTGGAAATTTCGTTCAAAGCTTACGATCATCAGTTTTTATTCGTGATGCGGAAGTGGGCAAGCAAAGCCAGTACGTCAGAGAGTCAGACAAAGCCAGAATCGAAGTCTTCGATATCAAATTTGGTATTGCGAGGTTCGATCAGTGAAAGCTTTAGTTAATAAACTGATCGCTAATGTTCATGTCTTTATTTTCCTTTACGGTTGTTGGACAACCTATGAGCTGTGGGAACAGCACGACATGCGGTTAACCGAAATTGAAAATGATATCCCGACGATTGAAGCAGATATTGTTAAACTTAAAATTAAAGTGAGAGAGATCAACGATTTCATCAAAAAAGCAGACGAATACAAGGTTCGCGTAGAAGAAGTAGCCAAAAACATCGAATCTGTTCAGAAACAGCTCCCGGCCGATACGAATGACTCTCAAATCCTTTCGGCTTTTCAGGCTGAAATGAAAGTTTTAAACATCAAAGACACGACCATGGAACCCAAAGAAGAGGGTTCAAGTACTTACTTCATCTCGAAGGATTACTCGGTTAAGGCGAGTGGAACTTTTCTTCAGTTCCTCATCTTTTTTGAGCGCATCGGGAATTCGACACGAATTTACAACATCAAAAGCTTAAAACTCTCGTCAAGCGGAGCTTCTCGAAAAGGCCGCTTCCAGCTAGTAAATGGCGAAACCACCATTCAAGCTTACCGATTTAATCCATCCTTTCGTGTAGAGCGAGGCTTCTAAAGCAAAGTCTGGACATGAAGCCTTGTCCCAATTGATAATATTCATGTATGAAGCTTTTCTTTTTCACAATCCTCATCTCCATCGGGGCAACCGCGGCCTCTGCGCAGAGTAATCTCGATGAGTTTTTCAAAGATAAGACAAGAATAGAAAATCCACTCGAATTAAGGGACCCTTTTAAGGCACCCCAATCAAAGGGCGGACCTAGGAAACAGGGTGGGAATAAGTATCGCCGCGGGGATAGTGAATATAGCAATCTTACGGAAGAAAATCTACGCGACTGGAATATTTACGATATTCGCGTTTTGGGTGTGATGATCGGTAAAGAAAGACGGGCGATGATCTCTCGTGGTGCTGAAGCAGCCGGTGCAGCACCACCCGGAGGAGCAGCACCCGGAGGAGCAGGAGCGGCAGCTCAGAAAGTAGTTGTTGTGAAAGAAGGCTCTCTCATCGGACCAGACAATGCCGAAGTGAAAGCGATTCTTCCAGGTGGTATTAT
>CANETG010000324.1 GCA_947440875.1 Bacteriovoracaceae bacterium | reverse complement strand
TGATTGGGAATTTTAACGACAAACTCCGCACCCATGCCAACATCAGGGAGAAGCTCGATGGTGCCCTCATGCTCTTTAACAATGTTACACACGAGCGATAGCCCGAGGCCCGTTCCTTTGTTCATGTCTTTGGTGGTGTAGAACGGATCGAAGATTCTCTTCCTGTGTTCACTCCGAACTCCTGGTCCAGTATCAGAGACTGAGAAACAGAATTCACTTTCAGTAAACCAAGTTCGTACTTGAATTTTTTTCTCTGTCGAATTTAAAACTGCGTCGTGGGCATTACTTAGAAGGTTCACCAGGACTTGTTGAAGTCTCCCTCGATTCGCCCGGATAAGGCAGACGCTGATATCGTGATGAAGGGTGAGTGAAATACCAGATTTCGCATAGAGTTCGCGGAGTAAATCAACTGTTTCTTGGGCAAGATGATTGGGATCAAAGACGGAGTTTTCTGAATTGTCTGCCCGTGCAAAGACTCTTAGACCCTTCGAGATATTGGCAATTCTCTCAATCGCTAATTCAATTTTTCTCATCATAGGAGAGACTTCTGGGTGATCGGTTAATTTTTTTTCAAGGATGTGAAAGAATCCCGACACGACAGCGAGGGGATTATTAATTTCATGTCCGACTCCAGCGGCGAGTTGTCCGATGCTGGCAAGCTTAGAGTTGTGCAGAGTCTTCGTTCGTTCCAAAAGAAGAGCGGTAATATCTGTAAAAGTAGAAATAACCTTTCGACCAGTATTACTTTCGATCACAACAGTATTGAGGTTAATCCAGGTCGTTTCAAGGTGTTTCTGAATACCTAATTGGAGCGATGAGATTGACTTCCCTGTTTGAAGAGAAAGAATCGCTGGATTCTCTCGGAAAGGATAGACCTCGCCGTTTTCTCTAACCAGTCCCCAACCAACAGGCAGCGACTTACTCACACGGAGTTCTTCTGCTTTTAACCCAAGAATAGAAAGTGCAGCAGAATTGTGTTCCACGACACCTGTGTGGTCAATCACAATTAAACCTTCACTCATGCTTTCTATAAGCATTTGGTAGCTCAGCTCTTTTTCGACATCAGCGGTCCGATCCCGGCATGTTCCAGAGAGTACTGTAATTTCACCGGCAGCATTCCGCTTTGCCTGGGAAATTCCTTGGACGTACTTTATTCTTTTTCCTGAGTCGAGGATGACTCTATGATCAAATGAAAAATGTTCATTTTCTTCGAAAGCTTTATTCAATTTCCGATCGAGAACAACCAGATCATCGGGATGAATCCTTTCACGGTAAAGGCGATAAAGGTCAGCTTGGGGCTGTGGATTTTCGATTTCAAAAATTTTGTAATGCTCATCAGACCAGAAAAGCTCGTTAGTTTGAACATCAAATTCCCATGACCCAATTCGAGACAGGGCCTGGGCTTCAACGAGCTGACGTTTCAGTCTTTTTTGTTCTTCTCTATTACGACGTGATTCTGTGATGTCCTTAAAAGTTCCGTAAATTTTAATTATCTTTCCATGGGAATCAAAGTCAGCTTTCCCGACGACTCGAATCCATTTCTTATTTTTTTTTGTATCCTCGATTTCGACTTCTCTATCAAAGGACTCCCCTGCCAAAAGCGCGGGATGAAATCTTAAAAATTCTGGAAGATCTGCTTTTTCGGTACGCGCCCTTCCAAAGATTGTGTAGATTTCATCTGACCAAGAAAATTCCCCGCTCAAGGTGTCGAGACTCCATCCTCCGGTCTTGGACATCTTTTGAACGGAACGATACTCTTCCGTCATAATCCCCAAGGCGACGTTCTTTTTTCTCAATTCGAAAAGATCCATCACATGTCTTGAGAAAAACTGCAAACTACTTATCTGTGAGGGTAAAAGATTTTTCTTCATCTTACTAATCACGCAAAGAGTGCCAATGCGATGACCATTTGGAGTGATGAGAGGTGCTCCGGCATAAAATCTTACCCCCGGTTCACCTCGGACACAGGGATTGTTGGCGAATCGATCGTCAAGAGTAGTGTCTGGTACAACAAGAACTTCGGAACTCTTGATCGTGTGCTCGCAAAACAAAATATCAGTCGGAGATTTGCTAATCTCGAGCCCTTTACACGCAAGAACCCATTGCTGTCCTTCATCGACGACGGAGATGAAAGAGATCTCCGTTCCGCAGACCTCGGCCGCCATGTTCACAATTTGATCCATGATTGGATCAGGCCCGGCATCCAAAATGGAGTAAGACCTGAGCTCAATAAGACGAGACTCATCTTCAAGCAATGTTTTCATAAGCATAGCTTAATACTTCGCTAAAATCTCTGCAACACATCGAATCTAAAGATCATCATAATAAAAATTATCTCGGATGATCATTCGTGAATTCTGGCGTAACAGGGTGATTCCCAATCGTTTGTGACGTTGAAAAAAACTGATGATTCTTTTTACCGCTAGGTTTACGACCGCGATATTTCACGTACCATCAGTGGTTCAATGAATTTCAAATCAGGCCATCTTTTTCAGGCATCACAACGATGACTATCGTGCGTGAAAGTGCTTGTAATTCTACTTCAGTGAGATCTTCCGTATGGGGGAGAATCGAGCTGATCATTTGCAACTCTCCCACTCCGGCGATTTCCATTCGGTTAAGCGGCAAGCCGCTTCGCTGGAGTATCCGAATCGCCCCTAGAGATCGGAGAGCGGAAAGTTCAAGATTATCCTCGTACTTCCGGAATTTACCTTTCGAAGGTTTACGCACTTGGCGTTTGTCAGTGAAGGCTTTCAAGGAGACCCGGTAGTTTCCTGCGTAGGGGAGAAACTTCTGTGCGAAATTTTCGAGAAGTTTTTTGCCATCTTCATGGACGAGAACTTCTCCCGATCTAAAAAATGAAATCTTGCCGAAAGTGATGACCACCGAATCCCCCACGACTTCCGCCTTCATGTCAGGGATGCCGAGATTCGGAAGAAGCGGTTTCGGTGTAATCTTCGCTTGGGAAGGAAGCTCGGTGGCTCCCTCGAGCGTGAACGAGAGATGGCGATTGATTTTTTCAGCTTTCTGTTTTTTAAAGTCCGTCGTAAAAAAGATGAGGAAGAAACACAAAAGGAGTGTGATCATATCCCCGTAGGACAAGGCCCAGG
>CANETG010000323.1 GCA_947440875.1 Bacteriovoracaceae bacterium | reverse complement strand
TCAGAGGCCGTGGAAAAACATCCAGAGCTCGTGAAAAAATATCTCGGCACGGTCATTCCCTATTCGGATAATTACTACGCCGCTCTTAATTGCGCCGTCTTTTCTGACGGCTCATTTGTCTACATCCCAAAAGGTGTGACGTGTCCGCTTGATCTTTCAACCTATTTCAGAATCAACGCCAAAGAGTCCGGCCAATTTGAAAGGACACTGATTATTGCCGACGAAGGGTCTTACGTGAACTATCTCGAAGGCTGTACCGCCCCCCAACGGGACGAGAACCAGCTGCACGCGGCGATCGTCGAGCTCGTCACTCTGGATGATGCGGAAATTAAGTATTCAACTGTACAGAACTGGTACGCCGGAGACAAAGAAGGCAAGGGCGGGATTTTTAACTTTGTGACCAAACGCGGGCACTGCAAAGGGAAGAATTCAAAAATTTCTTGGACGCAAGTCGAAGCAGGCTCGGCCATCACCTGGAAGTACCCGAGCTGCGTTCTCCTTGGGGATAATTCGCAGGGATCATTCTACTCGGTCGCCCTCACCAATAATTACATGCAGGCCGACACCGGCACCAAGATGATTCACGTGGGGAAGAACACAAAATCAACCATCATCTCAAAAGGGATCTCGGCAGAAAAATCTCAGAACGTTTACCGCGGATTAGTCAAAATCATGCCGTCGGCCACGGGAGCAAGGAATTACTCTCAGTGTGACTCGATGCTGATTGGAGATCAATGTTCCGCGAATACTTTTCCGTACATCGACGTGAAAAATGATTCGGCGACCGTTGAGCACGAAGCAACGACCTCAAAAATTAGCGCTGATCAGATATTTTATCTGATGAGCCGGGGCTTTACTCAAGAAAAAGCGGTCTCGCTCATCGTCAACGGGTTCTGTAAGGACGTCTTTAAGACTCTCCCCCTTGAATTCTCCGTTGAAGCAGTCAAACTAATCGAAATGAAACTTGAAAACTCGGTAGGATAAAAATGATTGAAATTAAAAATCTCACAGCAACGGTCGATGGCAATGAAATCCTCAAGGGCATCAATCTCACGGTTAAAAAAGGGGAAGTCCACGCCATCATGGGCCCCAACGGCTCTGGGAAAAGCACACTTTCAAAAGTGATCGCAGGGCACCCCGCGTACGCAGTCACGGGTGGAGAGATCAGTTATGAGATCAATGGGAAAATGAAAAATCTTTTGGATCTGAGTCCGGCCGATCGCGCGCAGGAAGGAATTTTTCTTGGCTTTCAGTATCCCGTTGAAGTCCCAGGAGTTTCTAATTTTACGTTTCTCAAAGAATCATTCAACATGATTTGTGAACATCAGGGTCTTGAGAAGATGGACGATAAGGCATTCCTGGGGCACCTCCGGGGAAAACTCAAGCTTCTCGAGATGAACGAGTCTTTCTTAGAGAGATCCGTGAATGAAGGTTTCTCAGGTGGAGAAAAGAAAAAAAATGAAATCCTTCAGATGGCGGTCTTAAATCCGCGGCTCTCACTTCTGGATGAAACGGATTCAGGTCTAGACATCGACGCCTTGAAAATCGTCGCAGGCGGAGTCAACGCTCTTAAAACAAAATTTAATGCGACCATTCTCGTGACCCATTATCAGCGTCTCCTCGATCATATTATTCCGGACTTTGTTCATGTGCTTTACAAAGGTCAGATCATTAAATCCGGGGATAAATCTTTAGCGCATGAATTAGAGGCCAAAGGGTATGACTGGTTAATTGAAGGAAATAAGTAATATGAATTTTGATCAGATCGCCGGAGTGGCGGAAAGACGATTAAAACTGGATGACGGGAAGGAAACATCCTTTCGAAAAGCTTTTCTGCATAAATTAACACTCGAAGGTCTCACCAACACTCTTCCTGGGGATATTTATAAATTCACAAACATGAATAGCTTTCTCGATAAGCTTCCCTATGAGCCAAGAAATACTCCCGTTGATCTGAGCGACTTTATCGACGACAACATTCCGACACTTTTTTTTATTGATGGAGACCTCCAGAATCCGGAACTAAAAATTGATGGACTCACGACCGAACTTTTTAAAGGGCAACCGACCGAGGCGAGGGTCCATGCGCTCACCAATCTTCATCATGCGATGATGACGGATGGGGTGAAAATCACGGTGCGGAAAAATACCAAAATCTCCTCACCGGTCCGTATCCTTCATCTTCTGACTCGTGCGGGAGTAGTCGCCCCGACCGTCATCGTAGAACTCCAGACACATTCTGAGTTCACACTCATCGAGGAAAATGTTGCGATAGAATCAGCGTATGCTCTAACGTCCGAGTCCCATGTCCAGGTGGGCGCAGGGGCCAAGTTTGAGCACATCCACTTAGAAAAAGGAAATGCGCATTCGGTTCATCACGGGACAACTTATTCTCACATAGAAAAAGACGCGAGCTACCGGAATCTTGTGTTTCATATTTCTGGGCACCTGAATCGCCGAAATGTTTTCATGAATATGAAAGCACCTGGGAGTCATGGAGAATCCTATAATCTTTATCTCACCAATGAGACCGAGCAATCGGACATCTACACTGAGATCCATCACCTTTCTGCTGATTCGACCTCGGATCAACTCGCCAAAGGAATTCTGGATGGAGCCTCAAAAGGAATTTTCACCGGGAAGATTCACATCCATCCGAACGCCCAGCGAGTAAAATCGGGCCAGCTCAATAAGAATCTTCTGCTGTCTAAAAAGGCTCAGATCCACTCCCAGCCGCAGCTTGAAATTTTTGCTGATGATGTGAAGTGCTCTCATGGCTCAACAACTGGTCAGCTCTCGCCCGAAGAGGTTTTTTACTTCGAATCACGAGGTATTCCCCGGGAGAAAGCGAGAACTCTTTTGGCGCACGGATTTGGCCTTGAGGTCGTTTTGAAAATTGAAAACCTCCTCGCCAGAGCTCTTGCGACGAATCTGGTTCTTGAGACATTGAAAACGAAGTTCAATCTCGGAGAATCAAAATGAAACTGATAGAAAATAATCCCTTCCGGAAAGATTTTCCGGTAATTGATCAAACGATCCAGGGAAAGCGCTTGGCCTACCTCGATAGTGCTGCGACGACACTCAAGCCCGAGCTCGTGATCGATGAACTTGACCTCTACTACCGTCATGAAACGAGTAACGTTCACAGAG
>CANETG010000322.1 GCA_947440875.1 Bacteriovoracaceae bacterium | reverse complement strand
TGAAGCAAAAAATGAACGCTGTTTTCCGCACGAGTTTTTCTACCGCGCTCTTCTCAAAGGAAAATTCAAAGAGCATTACCAGATCGATCCAAAAAATTCCTGGATGCTCGCGGCCGCGGAAAAAAATCTTCCGATGGTGGTTCCCGGTTGGGAAGATTCAACTCTCGGAAACATGTACGCCTCGTTTTGCATGAGAGGCGAAGTGAAAAACGTTCACACCGTTCGCACGGGGATCGAATACATGACGTCACTGGCCGAGTGGTACATGAAGACCGCTGAAACGAGCTCGATCGGATTTTTCCAGATCGGAGGAGGCATCGCCGGTGACTTCCCGATTTGTGTGGTTCCGATGATCCGTCAGGATCTCGAAAAAACGGATATCCGTCTTTGGGGATATTTCTGTCAGATTTCTGATTCTACGACTTCATATGGTTCTTATTCGGGCGCCGTTCCGAACGAGAAAATCACCTGGGGTAAACTATCGCAGGATACCCCGAGCTTCATCGTCGAGTCGGACGCCACCATCGTTGCTCCCCTGATGTTTGCTCACATCCTTGGATGGTAACAGGATTATTCATAAGCTTGCTCCTGGGATTCTTCCCAGGGGCACATGCCTCAACCCAATCCTATCGGAGTGGCTGCGTCGTTTTTCAACCGGGGAAAATTCTTAAAACATTCCCAGGATCGAATTGTCTCTTTCTTCCCGACGGCTCTTTCATCTCCGCCTCGAATACTCATCTGAAAAGGATAACCACTACCGGGGAAGTCGATTGGGAAATTCCCGGAGCGTTTCATCACCAAATGAATCTCGCCCTCGACGGCGAATCCTTGTTCGTGATGAGTTCGGAAGTTGAGAAAAAAGTTCGTTCCGATAAAATTCAACGAGTGAGTCTCACAGGAAAAATTCTTTCGGAGACCACGAGTAAAGATCTGATCCGACAGGCCAATCTAAAAACGAATCTCTTCGCCGATAGTGCGACTGAGGATTTTCAACAAATTTCCCATTTCAATAGTATCTCAGAAATTCCCTCTCTCGAGGGCAAGGGACCTCCTTACTTGTCGCGGGGAAATATTATTATCAATTCACTCCGCCTCGGATTCTTCATCCTGAGCCCTGATCTCAAAAATATTCTTCACCATCAAACCATCTCAACATCCCGCGACCACTCTGTTCACGATGTGCAGGTGACAAAACGAGGGACGATTCTTTTTTTTAACAATGAGATGGGGGGAGACTCGTTTCGACGCTCTGGGATTCAGGAATTATTTCCGGCGAGTGGAAAAATCGTTTCAGTGGTAGACCCCGGCCCTTACTTTTACTCGCCGGTGGCAGGGAGTGTTCAGGAGATCGATGACGACAAAATCATTTTCTGTCACGCCTACTCTGGAACTTATATCTATTCCCGGGCGCAAAAAAAACTCATCGAAACGATTCCCGGTAGCGTTGGAAATCGTCTTAACTTTAAGCCAGTTTTCGAAGTGAAAATTTTCAATGAAAAACGTTAAGCTCTTTTGAGAGACGATTTTACTAACTCTAAAGTAATTTCTCTGTCTTATTGAGACAGTCTTCCATCACAGTATCTGCTTGATTACTCTTAGAGTGAGCGAAGCCGAGTCAGGTGTTTCACTCTCCCTATCTTCAGGCGTAAGAGCAGAGAGGGCCTTCATGAGTTCTTCCGAAAATTTCGCGAGTTCTTTTTTTAAGATTCTCGGGGATTCAATTTCTATGGCGTAAGAAACAGTTTGAGCTCCGGTTTCAGTCCGAACAATCGAGCGCTGAAGATTTCCTTTCACCGTCTTACCCATCACCTGAAGCTCAAAAAGATTTTCTTCTTTGGTGAGCGACGACGTCGGAACAAAAAAGAGATCCTCAGTCGGGACGTTCACGATATCAGAGATAGTCCCCTTTCCTTCGAAGCCAATTTTATGAACTTGAGCATTCATGATGTCGAGGTCAGACTTGATGATCGGCAGTTCGGCGGCAGGAATGTCACCCGTCAGATCACCATTGTTGTAAGTATAAATCCGCCCAAACATGTCCGAAAAAGCTTCTTCCATTTGACTAAATACCACAGGGTCAACCGTGCGGTATTCAGAGCGACTAAACGACGCGGCCCCTGACTGATAAATCTGCTGACGATAGACGAGCTCCGTTCCCTCAGGTTTTTTGACGAGCATCAAACGAATCGGATTCGAGAGTTCGGCCAGACCGAATCCGCCTTCAAAGAGGACATCAAACGAGTAGAACGTTTCTTCCTGCTTAACTCCACTAAACGCTGAAGAGAGTTTAGTAAAACCAGATTCTTTTAAATCGTATCGGAAATTAGTTTGGTAATCACCGCCAATCTCAGCGGCAAGGAAACGCTTATCGGTGAGTGCCGTCGCCAGGAATTCAGTCAGGGCAATCTCTTCTTGGAGTTCTAATCTCAAATGCGGCGTCAGTTTTTTGGAAAGAGTTTCCTGACGTCTGAGATCGGTTGAGTGATCATGATCGGCAATCGCTTCGGAATAGTTTTTCCAATTATTCACGAGAGAGAACTCGGTGAGACTTGGGATCACGATGTCGTAGTGCTCAACGACTTGGCCCAAAGTTTTGAAAGCTCCGTTATGCATGTACGGTGCCGTGAGACCGACGTTCCGAAGACCAGGAGTGCGGAACGCGTACAGGTCAGCTTCGGCGCCCGTCACTTCCGCGCGGCCCAAGTCATCGCCATTAGTTTTTCCGGGACCAATCTGCGGAGTTCCGATGTTGTGGAATTCAAAATTCGAAAGATGGGCACCAGAGTGGCATTCGCCGCATTTTCCTCGATTAAAGAAAACATCCATTCCGACTTTCTGGACCGGAGTCAGAGCGCCATTGTCTCCTTTCAGATAATCATCGTAAGGAGTTTGGTCACGGACAAAAGCGTGACGCTGAAATTCAGCAATCGCTTCACCGAAATGACCGATGTTAATTTTTTGTCCGGGAAAGACTTGTGCGAACATCGCTTTGAATTCTGGATTGGCGAGAATTTTACTGACGATGAGATCCCATGCTTCATATTGATCGCGAGCATCGGCCAGAGGATTTGATCCCGGCTGTCCGAGCATCTCAGCGTGATCAACCATGGGGAAAATCGCCTGAGCAGCAACCGCACTACTCATCGCAGCCGCCACATCGGG
>CANETG010000321.1 GCA_947440875.1 Bacteriovoracaceae bacterium | reverse complement strand
TAAAGAAATAAGGAAAGTGAGGAGAAAAATACGCATTTCAATCCATTGAAGCGCGGAAGATCAACTTATTGGCGTTGACGTGCCAGGCGAAAACAAGAACCAATGAAACCAAGAAAAACAAGAAGCCACATTGGATGAATACCAGTTTCCCCTAGATTATTTTCTCCTGCTTCAGAACCACTCGCAACAGTACGATTTTTTGCCTCTTGCTGCGAAGCTGGTTGGCGTGAATCCTGTTCTTTCTCTGTCGGGTATTGTTGAATAGTTACGACCTTAAGTGATCCGCCCTTAATCTGACGAACAACTTTTTCGAAGTCCTCGAGTTTTATTTGGCCCATTTTGGGTTCGTTGGGAAAAATAGAATTGATCATCATGGCATCTTTGCCGTAGCGAACGACTTTGTAAGTGCCCATGCCTAAGTTTAGACCCCAGTAACGGTTATCCACACTGCGAGTGAAAATGACGACTTGCTCGCCAGGGATAAAATCAGGGAGACCTTGAACTTCAACGATTCGATCTTTCCATTTCCCGCCTGGGTAATGAATAAAAACTTCATCCATTCCAAGGAGATCTGACTGAAGCCCGATCTCTTTTTGCATTCGGAAAACCATTTGAGTCGCGATACTCCCGTCTTCAAGTTGAACGTATTTTTTCTTGAGATAATGACCTATCAAAATTCCGTCTGCATGACGAAGTTGCTGTTCCACCTGTTGGACCTGAAAGGTGGTTGCAAAAACAGGTAAGGTCATCAAAAGGAAAATAATAAGTTTCAAAAATACCCCTCTAGCTGACTACTCTCGTCGGCTAAAGAGGATTGAAACTTGAGCTGTTTAGTCTTGTTTTATAGGAATAAGATTTATGTGCTCGGGTTCAAACTCGAGTTTCCAAGCAGCTAAGTGCCTAAAACAGCTAGACGAGTCAACCACTATCACTGTGTTTTTTAACTGAACGAGATCCTGGAGAAACATCCCTAATTGCTTTAGCTCTCGCTCGGAGAGACCGAAAGAAATGTTCTCAAAGATAAGAAGTGAATTTTGAACATTCTTTAAGAGTTTAGAGAGTAGGTAAATTCGCTGTTTCTCCCCACCGGATAAAGAATTAAGAGCGCGGTCCAGAGAAAGATAATCGAGATTGAGGATTTTGAGATAATCCCAAACTCTTCGGAATTTAGGAGTGAGTTCAATCCTCTCTAACACTTGAGACAATGGAAGATTGTACGCTTCGGCGACTGTCATTTTTCCATCAGAAATTTTTGCATATAGGGGTTTCATTTTAAGGCCCTTGCAGTCTTCGCACTCCAAGATAATATCTTCAAGATATTGCATCTCAATGGTGAGCGAGCCTTTCCCTTCACAGCGCGGACACATCCCTAATTCAGAATTTGAAGAAAGATGTCCCTCCTTCAGATTCATGCTTTTTGAAACGGGAAGTTTTAAAAAATGTTTTCTAATCGCAGAGGAGAGCTCGGTAATTGTCCCGATCGATGAACGTGAAGTAAATCGATTGAGATCAGAACTGATCACAATAACATCTTGAAAATCTGCTGGATTCTTGACGGAATTCACTTTGAAAATGTCATCATCAAGCCACTCTCCGTGAATTTCTTTGTGCAAAGTATTTGCCATCACTTTAATGAGGCAGGACGTTTTCCCTGTACCAGATCTTCCCGATGCCCAGGTCATCTGATTTATCGGAACTTTAAAATCAGGATACGATTTTCCGTAGATTTCAGAGCCAGAAACCTCGATGAAAGACGGGTAGAGGGTCGACGCTTTTTTTGGCTCCCACTTAACTTCTTCTTTCTTTGTGAACCATGAGTGAGGTTTGCCATGGTAAAGAACTTCTCCCCCAGCTTTTCCAGAAGCGGGACCCATCACAATCAGGTGATCTGATGCCCGCTGAATGAACTCGGAGTGATCAATCAAAATAACCGTATTTCCCTGCTCGATGAGATTTCGAAATCCATCTAGCATGCGAGCCAGTTCATGCTCCGCCAGACCGATACTCGGTTCATCGAGAACGAAAAGTGAATCCGTACCTTTGAAAGAGAGATACTTAATCAGAAGTAGTCTCTGGTACTCTCCAGCGGAAAGTGTTTTCGCTTTTCTCAGAAGGGCGAGATGATTAAGACCCATCTCTGCTGCCATTTGAAGTTTTTCTTGAATGTCGCCGTAAATTTTTTTCTCGTGAGAATCACGAACGTTCAAAAGCTTTGACCGAAAAAGAGGCAAGGCTTCTTCAACTGTCATACTCATGATTTCCGAAAGACCGTAATTTTTTCCAGCAATGTTGACAAAATAATGCTGAATATCTGGGTTCAGTCTCGACTGAAAGCACTGGAGGCATGGTTCTTCTTTCTGAAGCTTTCGTACAAATATCCGAACACTCGGTTTGTATTTTTTTCCGGCGAGATAACTTTTTAGCTCACCGTGCCCGGGATATTCACCATACCCATTCTCAAGAATATGAAAAAATTCTTTGGGCAGTTTTTTAATGGGAATATCGGTTGGAAACTTTTTTCGCTTACAAATTCTCAGGAACTCCATATAGGAATCTTCAAATGCCCCAAAATTAAGAAGTCGAAGTCCACCTTCATCAATCGTCATGTCACGATCAACAACCTTATTATCATCATAGACAAGATTCGCCCCGTAACCACTACAGTGAGGACAAGCACCCAGTGCACTGTAGGGAGAGAAAGCACTCACAGTGTGGGCAGGCTTAGAGATAAAATCTCCATGCGGACAAACTTTTTCAAAGTGAAATGAAAGATCCTGTGGCTTCTTTAATCCCTCTCCGAAAATTTGATATTTAAGATGGAACTTACTTAACTTAAGCTCTTCCCATTTTTTTTCAAGCGCAGAAACATTCTCAATTTTAAATCTCGTCACTTCCCAGAGTTCATCCGTCGACTCAAACTCTCCCATTCCTTTTTTCTTCGAATAAGAGCGTGGAGGGAGATACTCTTCGCCAAAAACGCGCTGAAATTCGCCAGGAGTAAGGAGAACGTAAAAAATCCCCTTATCCACTTTAAGCTGTGATTGAATTTGCTCGCCGATAGGCTTCACAATGAGTTCCGTTTCATGAACAGGACATAGCTCCGTTGAGCTTGCAAACCACAAATTCTGAAGACTGTCCGTGAGTCGCATAATATCGGAAACGACTGAGCGGGCCCCGAC
>CANETG010000320.1 GCA_947440875.1 Bacteriovoracaceae bacterium | reverse complement strand
ATTGCGATCTCGCTGGCCTGTACGAGTATTAAAATACCAGGTAGTCGAAATAAAAAACATGATCTAACGAAAAATAATTATCAGCTGATGGCAGAAAGTGACTTTGCTGATCATCTCTCTTCTTTAAAAGAACCGTTTCTAATCACTCCGGGTGTTAAGCAAGTAAAGTTTGACAAGTTATCAGATGAATATTTTCATGATCTTCTGAGCGAGATCATCACTCGAAATGAAATTTTTTTTCGTGAACTAAAAAGTGCGACGGTCACGATCCTAGATACAGAATCACCGCTTCACTTTTCACTTCCTAAGGGCGAGATTTTTATCTCGAAAGGTCTTCTTGCAAAATACATGAAGCACGAAAGTATGCTGGTGAGTATCCTGTCCTACGAACTTGTACGTAGTGAAAAGCTTTTGTATCCGATCCTAACGATGATACCCGTCGGCTTTGTCCCCTTAGAACGAATGATTAAGCTCTCGCGACTTACGCTCGAAGAAAAGATGGAGGTTCATAAGTGGGCCCATCACTTGACTGTCAGAAGCGGGTTCGACGGAGAGTATTACCTTTCTTGGCTTCAAACCCAGAATAGAAACACGGCGGATTTCATTCTTCAGGTTGGAGATCCCAACCTGATAACGAGAGAAGAATCTCTTTTCAAATCTTTCCTCATAAAAAACCAGCTAGATGATAAACTCGCGGTAAAAAAGAATTCGTCTAAAAAGTTTTATTCTCTCATGAACCGAATCAGGGATGGCGTCATATGAAACCAGAACAAGCAGAGCAGTTTTTCATCGAAGAGCTCTTTAATAAAACGCAAGATAAAAACATCTTGAGAAATGTCAAACTCGAAGAGATCGATAAGCTCACAGGGGATGCCTCGACTCGTCGTTATTACCGCATATTCACCAACAACGGTAGCTACGTTGTATCCCTCGATAATCCCTTTAATGACGAACCAGAAAAGCATCCGTTCATGTCTGTTCAATCTTTCCTTAAAGACTGCCACGTAAAAGTTCCCGGAATACTTGATCACAACCTCACTCGTGGGTATTTACTCCAGGAAGATCTTGGTAACGTAACCTTACTCCAGCATCTTTCTACAATTAGATCGAACGAGGAAGAATTCGAAATCTATAAAAAGATCATTGACCAACTCCTTGAACTCCATGCGATTCCCCACGCAAGAGTAAATAATCCTAATCTCTTTCAATTGAAATTCGATCATCAGAAGTTTATGGATGAGACGAGATTCACATTCAAATATTTTTTGAATTTTTTTAACAAGGTTCAAGATGAAAACTTTATTTCGGAATTAGAAGCTCTCTTCGATCCCATCATGAAAAGACTCGCGAGTCAGAAGATGGTCATCACTCACCGCGATTTCCATTCTCGCAATATCATGGTGAAAGATAATAATTTTACCTTTATTGATTTTCAAGATGCTCGGT
Source organism: Bacteriovoracaceae bacterium (assembly GCA_947440875.1). Taxonomy (GTDB): domain Bacteria; phylum Bdellovibrionota; class Bacteriovoracia; order Bacteriovoracales; family Bacteriovoracaceae; genus Peredibacter. Next base: position 1,756 of record CANETG010000320.1, on the reverse strand, counting down.
GGGGAATACCGCAATACGATTTAGTTTCTCTGCTTGAAGACTGTTACTATGACCTCAATGAAAATAATCGCGTTCAACTGAAAAAGTACTATTTCGATAATCTACCAGCTGCGATTCACGGTCAAAAAAACTGGGAAGAGTTCTCGTCAAACTATGAGGACATGCTGATCCAGCGTGTTTACAAAGCCGTGGGTAGCTTTTGTTACATCTACAACTGGCGCAAGGACGACCGCTATTTGAAATACATTGGCTTTGCGATGGAGAAGATACGAAAAGTAATGATGGATAATCCGAAGTACGACGAAATTCGAAAAAAACTATTCACGCACTATTATGCAAATTGATCATTGCCTTATTCTCGCAGCAGGTTTTGGCACTCGAATGGGAGCTATCGGGAAAAAACTTCCGAAAGTCCTTTGGCCTGTATTTGAAAAACCACTTATTGAACTTCAGGTCCAATACGCCCGGAGTCTTGGGATAAAAAATATCTACATCAATCTTCACTACATGGGTGAGCAGATTGAAGAGTTTTGTAAAAATCGATCAGCTTTTGAAGGTGTCACTTTCCTTTGGGAAAAACCGGAGATCCTAGACATCGGCGGTGCTGTTCACAATTTAGCTTCTCAGACTTCAGTGAAGTACCAGGGGAAACTCCTGGTACTGAACGCGGATCAATTTTTCTATATTAAGCCAGAAGACCTCGCTCGTATTCTCGAACCGCATGCTAAGAAGCCGGCAGTTCTTTTTTCGTATTGGGTCAATACGTCTCTCGGCTACAATGCACTTGAAATAGCACCCACAAGAGTGATTACGGGAATTACGAAAAATAAAGATTTGCCACAAGGGAAAACGGTTGAGACCTATACAGGTATTTCTCTTATTGATTTGGCCCAGCTCGATAAGATTGCTGGAAAATCTGCCTTCTTTGATTCCGTATGCCCGTACCAGACGAAGAAAATCACTTCCATACTTTTAGAAAATGTTGATTATTGGGATTTCGGAACTGTAAAAAGATTTTGGGAGACGACTCACCAAATAATTTCTCGATATCGAGTAGAGTCTACGAACCCTTTCTTTCGATTCTTAGTCAATGAGCGCGCCCTTAAAACATGGAAGATTGATCTCCAAAATCTCAGCTACCATGCGCGAGGTCTTGGAGTCATAAATATGACTCCCTTTGAAGCTGGATTATTGAATGGTCCGGTAATAATCATGGGCGAAAAATTGCCCTCAAAGACTGAAGCACAATCGATTTTCTGGAATGATTTTTCAGAGGAAGTTAGTTAGTTATTTCTTTGATGCAGTCGACGGGACAAACCTCAATGCAAAGTCCGCAGAAGGTACAGCTCCAATCGTCGACGTGATAATTGGTGCCATTAGAAATAATGGCATTTTCAGGACAGATGAGTTTGCAAGCATCGCAGGATACGCAAATAGGGGTGATTTCCAGGCGCATATGGTTCATAATTCTATTATAAGGCAAATCAGAAGTGGCACAATTAAAAGTCAGAAAGAAAGACGTGATTATCACCAACACCATGATGTACCTTGGTCTATCTTTTCTTTTTCTTTATCTGCAATATGCTTACCGCCACCAACTCTCTCCATTCTCGATTGTTTATTTTAGAAAGAGTGCTGAACTCTTTTGGTATGTGGCCGTACCTTTGATCTTTTCTAGTTTCCTGATTTGGAAGCACCACCGCCTCGCCGTTTTCTCATTCAACTTTTCTGCGATTCTTGTTACATTTAAGGTCAT
>CANETG010000319.1 GCA_947440875.1 Bacteriovoracaceae bacterium | reverse complement strand
GAATCTTCTCATGACGGATTCCAAAGCACCTGAGAAGCCCTTCCGATCAGACCCTATGGCATTCACATCGAGAATTTTCTTTTTGTCCTGGTCCTGAATAACATCCTCCTTGAGAAGATCTCAATCTTAAGAGTAAACGGAAAGGCTCTAATTCGCAAAATGAGAGGCCAAGTGGAAGCTCTTCCCCAGGAAAACTCTGCTCGGAATGAGCGCCCGACTAAAAAACGAGGCAAATCTGACTAGGACCATCGGATTAAGAAGGATTTTTCTGCACCTTCAGATAAAGAATCGTTCCACCCACAACAAAGGCGATGGAAAGAAGTTGGCCCATGTTAATCGCTGAGCTGAGGATGATTGTGGCCTGTTCGTCTTTCACGAATTCGATGAAGAATCGAAAAATGAAACTCATGATCAGAGATAGGGAAAAAAGACTTCCTCTTTTCCATTCCGTAAATTTTTTCTTCTCCAGCCAGAAGAGGATTCCAGCGACCGTGAAGTATCCAATCGCCTCGTAAACCTGGGCGGGATGCCTGGGAAACGGATCGACTCTTTGAAAGATCACCGCCCACGGAACATTCGTCGCCTTACCATAGATCTCAGAATTAAAAAGATTACCGACTCTGATGAGCCCCCCCACAAAAATACAAGGGCCTGCGAGAAGATCGAGGAGCCAGAGGAATTTTAATGATGGGTTTTTGCGCATGAAAAACCAAATCGAGATAATCACGCCTAGATAACCACCGTGACTGGCAAGCCCTCCTTGCCAAATTTTTGGGATATCTAGTGGGTGAGAAAAATAATACTGAGGCTCATAAAAAAAGCAGTGAACCAAACGAGACCCGATGAGCATCCCCACAATGATGTGAGTCGTGAGAGATGAGACAAGTTCAGGATCTTGATCATATTTTGTGAAAAGTTTTTTTACGTACTCTCCCATGAGAAGAAAACCAATGATGAACATGAGGCTGTAATAACGGAGAGAAAAAAAACCGATATTTACGATTTCAGGATCGACGTTCCAGTTCATAGCTTCTCCAAATTGGGATAATGGAGAAAATTGTCCTATGGATTAATGAGGAGGGCAATGTGAAAAGAAAAAAGATGCTGTCCCCTTGGACAGCATCTTTGAGAGAAATTATTTACAGCTTGCGAGACCCTTGTTTTGTTGGTCAACAACACCCTGAACCGTACAAACAATCATTCCAGCTTTTTTCATGTGATCCATGAGAAGTTTTGAAGCGATAACCGACTGGGGGTGAATATCGTGGAAGAGAATAACTCCACCCTTGTAGGCACTCATTTGTTTCAGTGATCGAGCCAGAATTGATTGTGGATTCTTATCCTGCCAATCGAGGGTATCAACGTTCCAAAAGACGTGAACCATATCATGCTGAGCAATGAGCTGGCGAATCGCAGTGACACCTGTTCCTGCACCGTAGGGAAGTCTGAAAAGTTTTACTTTCTTTCCAGTTTGACTTTCAATCACAGCTTTTGATTGAACGATTTCTTTATCGCGTCCTTGAGGACCAAGCTTTGTAATCTGAGCGTGAGTGTACGAGTGAGACGCCATATCCATTCCCGCATCGACGAGTGATTTTGTGATCGTTGGTAGTGCAAGGACTTGCTGAGCAAGAACAAAAAACGTTGCTTTGTAACCATGATCTTTTAAATTTGTTAGGACAGTCGGGGTTGTTTTCGCCCCAGGGCCATCATCATAGGTGATTGACCAAGTATTCGCAGGAAAGCCGCGACCATTGATATTACCCGCAGGTCCAACAGAAGGATAGACAACGTTAGCTGAAGTACTTCTTCCGACACGTAGTTCCTGTATAACTTTTTTAATATCTTTTGACACAACTTTGACATCAGCTTGAAATTTTTTAAAGTCCTGGTCTTGTGAAGCTTCTTCAACAGCGACTCTTAAAGTTTCAGAATCAACTTCGTAAGAAGAAAGATTTTGGTTATTATCGCGACGTGAGGCCATGAGGGCAGTCATATTAGTCCAGATAACTTTTTTAGCATCGGACATACTTTTCTCAGAACCGAGTCCATTATAAGTAGTTCTCAAAAGACCGTAGAGCTCGGTTTGTTTCTCAGTCAGATTTGAAAGGACCATGGGACGAAGATTCTCTGGAACTTCAGAGCCATCCGCACGAACACCTTTGAAAAAACTTCCAATGCGACCAAGAGCTTCACGCGCATTAGTTTTTTGTTCTTCCGAATATTCAGGAATCGCATTTACCATGACGAGATTGACGTAGAGGTCACTAATCTGTTCTTCGAAGCTATCAACAAATGTACGGACCGAGAGAAGTTCGCTGTAGGTATTTCCTTCGAGGGCTTTCGTCGGATCCTGATCGAGTTCTTGATCATATTTTTCAAGCAGAGTTTGTCCGTAGAGATAAGAATGATAGATACTCTTCGTCAGTGACTGAACGTTTTTCGTATAATCTGTCGTGACTTTAGTGTTGGCCATTGAACGATTGACCTTATCTTTTGCCACTTCAGGATTTTTATAAGCAACGTACTGATTCGTTGAACACGACATCAATGCGGCGAGTGCCAATAGCTGGGTCTTTTTCAAATTCATTCTCCCCTCCTGGGATTATTTTTATCTTATTCATCGTAACGTGCTCCCCCAATTACCCCTAGCCAGCATTTCTTTCCGCGGGATTTATTCCGACCGATTGACTCTTCCGTACATTGTGTTTACGCTGGTTTATGTTTTCACTTCTTCTCTTCGGCGTTTCTATTGTTGCTGGTTTTTACGGCGCCATCCTTGGCTTAGGCGGAGGGACGATTGTCGTTCCCTTTCTCACTCTCGTTTTGGGTGTGGATATTCGGTACGCGATTGCGGCCAGTTTAATTTCGATCGTCGCGACTTCCTCCGGAGCAGCCGCGAGTTTTCTCAAAGATCATCTGACGAATTTAAGAGTCGCCGTTTTTCTCGAGATCGGGACTGTCCTCGGAGCGATGTCAGGATTTTTTATCACCTCAAAAATTGAGTCGCGCTGGTTGTACGGAATCTTCGGAGTCTTCCTCATCTTCTCCGGCGTCATGATGTTACTTAAGAAAAAAGACAGCATTACGGACGTGGATCACCCGTGGTCAAAAAAACTGAATCTGGCCGGGAATTATCGCAATGAGAAAGGTGAAATGATCGAATACAAAGTCGACAATGCCCCCTTCGGTCTGATCACCATGTATTTCGCTGG
>CANETG010000318.1 GCA_947440875.1 Bacteriovoracaceae bacterium | reverse complement strand
TTATTCTCCTGACTGCATGCTCACTTTTTAAAGGCTCTGAGAAGCTCAAAAGCGATAATCTTTTGAAGAATCTTGAGTCAGTCAAAATGGAGGGAGAGGGAAAGGGTCGTCTTCAAATTCTTGAACGGCGGTATTTGTTCGGGATTGAATCCGTACTCAAAGATGACAAAAGCTGGATCATGGGTGTTTCCATCCCACTCCACGGAGAGGAAGTCTTGCTTTTTTCTCAGCTAGATCAATCAATGGCCGATGATCTTACGATGGATTCTTTTGCCCTTAGGATTGATGCAAGTATGAGAGAGAATCTAAAAAGTTCAACTCTCAGGGGATCAGATTTTTTAAATGCGATGAGAAAGACTCTCAGGTTTATCCTTTCACCCAAGCTCAAATTACCGGTGAATTGCCAAACTCGCGAGAAAAAGCAAGTTTGCTCGCTGGGTGAAGATGAGTTCTTTATTACCTCAGACGAAAAAACCATTCGCATCATGACTCCTTTCGCTAGCCACCAGCTCGTGACAACGGCCACCAATCTTACCGGTCCTTTCTTTATGAACACTCAATTCAAAGTCCTTGCCCCAGAGGGGAAGCAGGACCAGCTCAGCCTCGAACTTTTCTGGAAATAATAGTTGATTGTATCTGGTGACAATTTGCACCTATTGTCATTAGCAACTTCCTACTTTTATAGTGAGGTATGCGCCAGGATGGCCTACAATATTTCTATTTCTTTATGTGGAGTTTACATGAAATTTTCAAGCGTGATCTTGGCAGTCCTTATGGTTGTCTTTGCTTCTTGTAGCAAAGAAAAAAACTTTGACGAAAGAGAACTCCGTCTTTTAAGTCCAGAAAAAATTGCGGGCTTTGATCCAATTAACGTTTCCGATCGCTACTCCGGCCACGAGGCAGGAAAAGTTTATGAAGGTCTTTTCGAGTTTCATCCATTGAAGCGTCCGTACGAGCTGGTTCCTAATCTTGCCGAAGGAATGCCAACAATCAGTGCTGATGGACTTACTTATTCTTTTAAAATTAAAACAGGTGTCTTGTTTCATGACAGTCCTGCGTTTAAAGGGCAACCGAGAGAACTCAAATCGGACGATATTCTTTATTCCCTCCGTCGCCTGGCAGACCCAAAACTTTCAGCGAAGGGCTGGTGGGTCATTGATGACAAAATTGCTGGCCTCAATGAATGGCGAACGAAATATGAGAAAGAAACTGCAGCTAATTATGATGAGCCAATTGAGGGGTTCAAAAAAATCGACGACCAAAATTTCCAGATCGTTCTGAAAAGACCATTTCCACAATTCCTCTACTCGTTAGCGATGCCTTACACATTTATTGTGGCGAAAGAAGTTGTCGATCACTTCGGCCAAGAGTTTTTGAATCATCCAGTAGGAACTGGACCGTTTACGCTCAGTAAGTTTGAGCAAAGTAATCGCATCACTTATCTTCGTAACACTAAATTCCGCGATAAGTTTTATCCTTCGGAAGGAGCAGAAGGCGATGACAAGCTTGGGCTCCTTGCTGATGCCGGCAAAAAACTTCCGCTCGTGGATAAAATCGTCGTCGATATTATTCCTGTCGAACAAACGCTATGGCTGAATTTCCAAAAAGGTCGTGCTGATCTTATGGAAATGAAATCTATGTATGAAAGAGCTCTTGATGATTCAAATGCGCTTCATCCGAATCTCAAGGCCAATGGTATCCGTCTTCACATCGATCCGATGCTTGATGTGACTTTTGTCGCCTGGAACTATGACAATTCCATTCTCAAAAATAAAAAGCTCAGACAGGCGATGTCTCTTGCGTTTGATCGTGTGCGATACAATAAGACCTTCTACAAAGGTCTTGCCTCAGAAGCTCAAGGTGTAATTCCTCCAGGACTTTCTGGTTACAGAAAAGAATTCAAAAACCCCTACACAAAATTTGACATCGCAGCGGCGAAGAAACTTCTCAGCGAAGCTGGCTTTCCTGGCGGGAAAGGACTGTCGGAATTAACGATTGAAACTCGCTCCGATACAATTCCGCGCCAACAAATTGAATTCATCGCCAAGAACATGGCAGAAATTGGAATCAAAGTGAAAGTAGGGGCCAACACTTGGCCAGAGCTTATTAAGAAAGTGACCACTCGTCAGCACCAGGGTTACACCATGGCATGGGGAGCGGACTATCCGGATGCAGAGAATTTCCTCGGTCTTTTATACGGTCCGAATTCTTCACCAGGGTCGAACGGCTCAAACTACAGTAACCCAGATTTCGATGCGCTCTTTAAAACGGCCACTCAGCTTTTAGATACTCCGGACAGAACGACGATGTATGAGAAACTCAACGAGATCGTTGCTCTTGATTCTCCTTGGATTTTTGGATTTCATCGCCCAGAAGTGTATGTGTCTCAGGCATGGCTCAGGAACTTCAAGCAAATGGAGTTTAACCACAGCCAGTTCCAATATTTGGGCGTGGATCTCGAAGTGAAAAAAGAATTGAGCAAGAAGTTTTAACGATGGTCCAATACATCATAAGACGCCTGCTCTATATGATCCCAGTTCTCCTCGGGGTGAGCTTGGTCATTTTCGTTCTCTTTAACTTAATCGGCGGCGACCCTACAGCAGTTCTTCTTGGGAAAAATGCGAACGCCCGAGCGATGGCGGATCTCAGAGAGCAGCTGGGACTGAATAAGTCCTTATTCCTGCAGTATTTGGATGTTGTTCGTTCCGCTTTTACTTTTGATTTTGGTCGCTCCTGGGCCACGAAGCAAGAAATAACGTACATGATTAAGCAGGGTGCTTATCCTTCGCTTTGTCTCACGATTCCAGCTTTTTTTATTTCAACAGTTTTGTCGCTCATGATCTCTCTGGTCGTGGCCTATTACCGCGGAAGAGGGATTGATCTTTTCATCCGTTTCTTCTGTATCGCTGGGATGAGTATCTCTGCCCTTACCTACATCCTAGCTTTTCAATGGTTCTTTGCGTTCGAGCTTGGTTGGTTTGAGATCTCTGGCTTCGAATACGGTTTCCCAGATTTTATTCCTTACATTGCTCTTCCGGCCATCATCTGGATCATCCTAAGTATCGGGCCGGATGTACGTTTTTTTCGAACAGTCATTCTCGATGAGATTTATCAGGACTATGTTCGTACCGCGAGAGCGAAAGGACTTTCTGAGATTTCGATTCTTTTGAAGCACGTTCTCAGGAATGCCCTGATTCCGATTATTACTTATGTGGTCAT
>CANETG010000317.1 GCA_947440875.1 Bacteriovoracaceae bacterium | reverse complement strand
TACTGGCGACAGTAATTAATGAGTTCTTTGTGATCAGTCATTTTTGAAATAGTGAGAATTGACTGGGACCATGGAACAAACATTTTGTAATGCTGGGATTTAGCAATTTCTTTGATGATCTTAGATAGGACGTCGTTGCTAACGTAACCCTTTTCCGTGAGCTTCATAATATTAATTACGTGTTCACCAGCGATATGGTCACTGCGGCTTAAGCTTATCTTGTCCATCGGCACAAGTGCAGTTGATCCGGTTGAGGGAGTTTGCGCACTGGCCGTAGTGAAAAGAAAGAAAATGATAAAGAGGAATTTCATGAAGTCCGTTCTATTCATCCCACATGGATGAGTAGAAAAATTATAACACCAACAGGTAGATTTAACAGTTAATCAAATATCTTTTTTGTAGCGGGAACTTATCTCTTTTAATCGAGTCGAGATTTCATTGAGAACTGGCTTCTTATCGTCCGGGATGACCATCGCAAGATTATCAATGTATGCCGCTACTTCGGAGACATATTTGAAGTCTGCATCCTGGTTTGCCGTCACCCACTCCAGGAATAAACTGACTTCATCGGCTACATCTAAAAAATTATCTCCCGTTCTGAATTCCAGCGGACTTATAGGGTCTCCTTCGCGAATGTGAAGAAGATGGTTTTTTAATTTGTACAATGGGCCCGCTACTTTATGGGTAAGAAAAATCGCGGTCAAGATAACGAGGGACGTAAGAAGAAATTGAAACGGAATCAAAAAAATGAGGAAACTTTTCGCCGCCTCACCAACACCTAATTTAGTCAGAGCATACTGATTCCCGAGGTCACTAATGAAATCATAAACGACGAAGGCGTAAATCAAGCTTCCGAGAATAAACATCAGCGAGATAACAATGCTGAATCTCAGCTGAAACCGAGGATCGATGAGGAACGTGGAGCGTTTATAAAATGCCAAGGCTTTGTCCTGTTCAAGTAGTATCCTTACATCATAAAATGAACTCGAAATTTCCACCATACGGAAATAATCCACTTATTTCGTAGCTAAAAAGTCAGGTTTCTATGTCAGATCAAATCCGTGAGCGCCTTAGGGGAATAATTAACCCAGTAACCCAAAAGTCATTTGACTCAGAAAACCGGTGGCAACACATAGGTCAAGAAGGCGATAAGGTAGTCATCGAGTACAACCGCGATGGCATATCTCCCACTGAAAAGAGACAAATCGAAAAACAAATTCAAGACGCTCTCGAAGGTGTCGTTGGACTTGATAATATTTTAGTCAAAACGACTTCCTCTCAATCCCAAGACGTTTTTAAGGCACTGGATAATGCCCCTACGAAAAAAGAAGAGGAATCTGCTCCTGCCCAAATTAAAGCGGGTCATGGAACTGTAGGCAATAAAAAGCCTGTTCCCGGTGTGGGAAAAATCATCGCTATTGGGTCAGGGAAAGGAGGAGTAGGCAAATCCACTTTCACTGCCAACCTCGCGCTCTCACTAAAAAAACAAGGTCATTCTGTTGGTATTATTGATGCTGATATTTACGGACCATCTCTCCCCATGATTTTTGGCAAGAGAGAGGAGAAGCCACGCTCCAACGCTGAGAAAAAAATTATTCCAGTGGAAGCCTACGGGATTCGCTTCATGAGTTTCGGTTTTTTTATTAATGAGAGTGATCCGGTGATTTGGCGTGGTCCTATGCTTGGTGGTGTTCTAAGTCAGTTTCTCTTTGATGTGGACTGGACGGGAACTGATTATTTATTGATCGATCTTCCTCCTGGAACGGGTGATATTCAGCTTTCTATGATTCAAAATGCACATGTCGATGGGGCGATTATTATTTCAACTCCCCAGGACGTTGCTCTCCTCGATGCCAAAAAAGGTCTCGAAATGTTCCGTAAAATGAATCTCCCCATTCTCGGGATGGTAGAAAACATGAGTTCATTTATTTGTGATGGCTGTGGCAAAACTCATTATATTTTTGGAAAAGGTGGAGTGGAGGCAGCTGTTAGTCAGCTGGATACTAAGCTTCTCGGACAGATTCCACTCGAAATAAGTTTGCGAACGGGTTCCGATGAGGGTGTCCCTTATATGAGCAACGAGGCTTTTGCCGGAAGAGTTGTTTGGAACTCTTTCATGGAGACAGCGAAGACGGTACACCAATATTTTAACGGAACTCCTGAACCCACAAACAAACCGGGTGTTATCTCGAGACTTTTTGGTCTCAATAAGTAGGAAAGATGGACTCAAAAATTTTTGCAGTTATTGATGATCAAGTATCTGTGCAGTTCACTGGAAAGGTGAATGTACTTTCAAATTTTAATCGCCAATATCTGGGCCACATTCTTTTCCGTAACGGCAGTATCGTCGAGGCGCTTTTTCAAGCTCACAAAGGTGAGAAGGCCCTCTATCATCTTTTTATTCAAGAATTTTCGCTTCAGTCTTTTGAGTATATTATCGAGCCAGAAGTAGTGGATGAGGCGATGCTTGAGTTTCCTTACGGTCACCAAGAATTCAAAGAGAAAATGGCCGAGGCACTTAAGCTTTACCAGCAATCTCTTAAGATGCGTCCCCCGGAAAACGTTAAAATTGTGGTCGATCCAGAATTCATCGAAGATTCCCTTCCAGTTTCTCAGGCCGAATTTGATATTCTCTGCACGCTTACTGAGTGGAACACTCCGTATGACATCTATCAGCACTGCCATCTCTTAGATCATGAAATCACGATGGGTCTGGTGGGACTCCGCAAAAAAAACGCACTCAAGATTGTGGCAAAAAACAATCTCTAATGACCCCTGAAGGAAAAAGCGCTAGTATCATTCAAATTCCATAGGGGTATTTCATGAAATCGCAGAAGCAAAACGTTGGTGACCTAAAAGAAATTACAGTGAAAATTGAGAAGAAAGTGGTTGAGGATTTAGAGCTCATGGTGAAGAACACGAATATTCCTATGTCAGATCTCGTCGTCATCGCTCTGAAGCGTTTCCGCTCTTCGCACACTGATTATCTGAAACAAACTCCTTTGACTGAATAGTTTCACCGCCTCATTGGGGTGTCTAATCTTTAGACACCCTCTTAGATTAAACTCGGTGTTCACTTTTCCTACCTGTTTAAATTCTATACACCCGTCACCAAATCTCTGCCCCATAGACTAGTCATTTCTCATTATCACCTATTTAGCTGACCATCTTTTGGCATTCCCCTTGCTCAATGTTTGAGCATCAGGGGTTATTGTATGAATTGGTTATATAAGAAACGTA
>CANETG010000316.1 GCA_947440875.1 Bacteriovoracaceae bacterium | reverse complement strand
TTCGAAGCCCGGGGAATAGGCAAATGAGGTCGACGCGCTACCCGACAAAACGACTACCCAATCTTCTCCGGTGACAACAAATCGGTCCTCTCTTAAAATCTAGCTATTCAACTTTTGAGGAGTTTTATGGCCACCGTTTTATCGGGTCTCGATCGTCTTATTTCTGACAAATCTCTCCAGGATAAATTTAAGGGAAACATCGGTTACCTCTGTCACTCGGCTTCTGTCACCAAAGATCTCGAACACGGACTTGTTGCTCTTCAAAGAACATTTGGATCACGGCTTAAAAAGATCTTCGGCCCTCAGCACGGTTTTGTGACAGACGTGCAGGATAATATGGTGGAGAGTTCGCACTACGTTCACCCGTATTTTAAACTCCCTGTTTATTCTCTTTATTCTGAGACCAGAATTCCCACAGATGAAATGCTCGAAGGCATCGATCATCTTTTCGTCGATCTTCAGGACGTGGGAACGAGAATTTACACTTACATCTACACGATGACTCTGGCAGTGGAGGCGTGTACGAAAAAGGGAATTGAAGTTGTCATTCTTGATCGCCCAAATCCGATTGATGGTGTGACCCTCGAGGGAAATATACTCGATCCCAAATATGCTTCGTTCGTAGGCAGACACCCTATGCCAGTTCGCCACGCTCTCACCATGGGTGAAGTGGCACAGATGCACCGAAAGTATTGGCACAATGATGCCAAAAACTCGAAAGTCACCGTGATTAAAATGGAAGGCTGGAAGCGCGAGATGAGCTTTGAATCGACGAAACTTCCGTGGGTCATTCCATCGCCCAATCTTCCGACCATTGAGGCTGCTTACACCTTCGTGGGAACTGTTCTTTATGAAGGAACTAATATTTCTGAGGGTCGTGGGACAACGAGGTCACTTGAAATTCTCGGTCATCCGAAGATTGAGTCCTTCGGGTTCCACGAAAAATTAAAACCCGTTCTTGAAAAAGCAAATCTCAAAGGCTTTAGTCTTCGTCCCCTCGTTTTCCTTCCGACTTTCCAGAAGCACGCTGGCATTCCGACCGGTGGATACCAAATCCATGTGACTGACCGAAAAACCTTCGAGCCTTGGAGGCTTTGTCAATATCTCTTGAGAGAAATGTACGCCGAGCTCGGAAAAGACTTTAAGTGGAAAGAGCCTCCCTATGAATATGAATTTCATCAGGTTCCGGTTGACCTTATTAACGGGACTGATGAATTACGTCTATGGGTAGAAAAGCGCGGCACTGAAGAAGAGTACCAGGCGATCATGAAAAAGAATCAGACACAGTGGCAGGAACAAAGAAAATCCATTCTTCTTTATGAGTGATTTTGATATAAAATAAAGATGAGAAATAAAGAAAAGAAGCTGACCGCAGGTGTTGTGATCACTGCCCTGGGTGTTGTTTACGGTGACATCGGGACGAGTCCCCTTTACTCACTGAAAGAATCCTTTCACCATACCCACAATTTAGCCTTGAATGAGGCCAACATCTTCGGTGTGCTTTCCCTCATTTTCTGGTCGCTCATTCTTATCGTCACTTTAAAATATCACCTACTTATTCTCAAAGCTGACAATAATGGGGAGGGAGGAATTCTCGCTCTCACCGCTCTCATCATGGATACGTTTAAGAAAAGACCGAAAATGTTTTCGATCCTTACAGGACTGGGTGTTTTTGGTACCGCTCTTCTTTACGGCGATGGAATTATCACACCCGCCATTTCTGTTCTCTCCGCAGTTGAGGGTCTTGAGCTCATAGAACCCAGGCTTCATTCCTTTATCGTCCCCATTACCATTGCTATTTTGATCGGAATTTTCTCCATCCAAAAACACGGAACAGAAAAAGTCGGGAAAATTTTTGGCCCGATTACTCTTCTTTGGTTCCTCGTTCTCGGTGCTTTAGGATTATACAAAATTCTTGAAAATCCTCATGTTCTTCAAGCGATGAGTCCGCACTATGCGTACCAATTTTTTGCCCTCAATGGTTTTAAAGGGTTTGTTGTTCTTGGTTCGGTTTTCCTAGTGGTGACCGGAGGAGAAGCACTCTATTCCGATCTCGGTCACTTCGGAAGGCATCCCATCGATACGGCTTGGTTTAGTTGCGTCCTCCCCTGCTTGACTCTTAACTACTTTGGTCAAGGCTCGCTTCTCTTGAGTAATCCTGAGGCCATCAAAAATCCATTTTACTATATGGCGCCTGAGTGGACCTTACCGTTTCTTGTTGTGCTCGCAACCGCGGCTACAGTGATTGCTTCGCAAGCGTTAATTACAGGGGTATTTTCACTCACGATGCAAGCGGTTCAGCTTCAGTATCTCCCGCGTGTAACGATTGAACATACTTCAGTCCACGAGCAGGGCCAAGTTTACGTGAAGGCCTTCAACTTCATGCTTATGATAGCCTGTATTATGGTCGTTATTACTTTCAAAAGTTCGAGTAATCTCGCCGCCGCTTACGGTATTGCAGTTACTCTCACGATGCTCATTACGACTATTCTTTTCTATTTCTTCGCTGTTAATCACTGGGGATGGAATAAATACGGCACAGGGATTCTGTGCGGATTTTTTCTCATCGTCGAGATGGCCTACTTCGGCGCAAACCTTTTAAAAATTGCGGCCGGGGGCTGGTTCCCACTGACTGTCGGGGTGTTTCTTTTTACTTTAATGACAACCTGGCGCAGGGGACGAATTATTCTCTCAGAAAGAATGATCAGTCTCATTATGCCACTCGAAAAATTTCTTGAAAAAGTTTGGGACTCACATGCTTACAGAGTCCCAGGGGTCGCCATCTATATGTCCGGTCACACGAAGCACGCCCCGGCGACTGTGATCCAAAACTTCCATCATTTCCAGTCTCTCCATGAACACGTCGTTTTCCTTTCCGTCCAGACACTGGATATTCCCCACGTCCCGAAGGCAAATAGAGTCAAACTCCAGACGATTGGCCCACAAATTTATCGACTTACCATTACTTTCGGATTCATGGATATGCAGAATGTCTCCGATCAATTGCAAAATATCCAACTCGATGATCAGACATCTCTGACTGCGCAGACTGCAACCTTCTTCCTGGGCCGCGAGCACCTCATTGCCACAGATGGAAACGGAGGCATGGCACTTTGGAGAGAAAAACTCTTCGCACTCATGTCTCGTAACGCCCAGACAGCAGCAGCGTTTTATCAGTTGCCGAAAGAGCGTGTTGTGGAAGTGGGATCATACGTTGAACTTTAAGTTCTCAATCCCCGCATAAAT
>CANETG010000315.1 GCA_947440875.1 Bacteriovoracaceae bacterium | reverse complement strand
GTAGAAGAGCGGTTTTTTTATGAAGCTCGCGGGTCACTTTGAGAAGCTCCTTTTTTGACTCCACTTTATAAATCCCTTTCGAGAAGGCGCCGTCGGGGATTTTGATAATGAGGGGAAACCCGATCGTGCTTTCAAGGGTCTCGAGTTGCTGGGGATTGTCTTTGGAAAGGACGACGGTTTTCGGCGCCTGAATGTGATGGGAGTGCATGAGATTGTGCATGTAGATTTTATTGGTGCATCTGAGAATCGACATCGAGTCATCGATCACCACAAGACCTTCGCTTTCGGCCTTTTTGGCGAAGCGGTACGTGTGATGGTTGAGCGACGTCGTCTCCCGAATGAAGAGAGCATCGAATTCTGCCAATCGGGCGAAATCTTTTTTTTCCAGAAGTTCGACGAGGACATCATTATCTTTTCCCGCTTGGATAAAGTTTTCGAGGGCGACTTTGTTTGACGGTGGCAGCGGATCTTCGGGGTTATGAAGGATAGCGAGGTCGTAACGGAATTTTTTCTTCGCCTTAGGCTTTCGCCAGATTTTTCCTGCGTAAGAGTCAAGTGATGCGGCGAATTTATCTTCGTCAGAAGTGGAGAGCTCGTTTAATGACCCGGCTCTCATGGCGGAGATTTTCCACAGTTTTTCCCATTCAAAATCAAGATGAAGAATGGGGGCGGCAAAGAGATCAAAGATTTGGCGTGAGACTTCCTGAAGCTTTTTGAAATCCGTGTGGCCAAAAAAAAGAGTCACGGAAAATCCTTCAGCGGTTCTTTCATTCTTGAGGGCTTTTTGAATGTCGAGATTGATTTCATTCGTGTCGAGGTTGTAGAGAAATGAGCGCGAGAGATCATTCACGGTTTTGACACTCGGAATGACCGAGTGCCCACGCGCTTCCGCGAGTAAAGAGCAGTAATACCCATAGCTCTGGTATTTATAATGTCGACAAAGATTGATGATTTTAATGCGCTCGTTATTCTTTTGTGAGGTGTAAAGATTTTCGTCCCAATTCACGAGATAATCCTGCGGAGTCATGAGCTGCTCCACTGGATAGTAAGAATTCCAGTCTTTTAGATTTTCGACAATGACGATGATTTTTGTCACGGCTTGGCCCTCCAGCGTACGTTAGCAGAAGGTAGTCAATGTTGAATGTAATCACGCGTAAGGTGCGGTCTGCAGATTTACCGCAGCTCGTTTTGCTTGAAGAGGCATCGTTTTCAACGGATAAACTTTCGCGTCGAAATTTTCAGTGGATGATAAAACACGCGCATTCGCTCTTTCTCGTGCAGGAGTTCAAAAACCAATTGATCGGGTATGGGCTCGTCCTTATTAATAAAGGAACGAGTCTGGCGCGGCTATACTCTATTTGTACGAAAAAGGAATTTCAGGGGAAGGGTTTGGCGTCCGAGCTTATTTCTCATCTTGAAATGTTGGCGTCCGAAGAAGAAGACTGTGCGTACTTGAGGCTCGAGGTGAAAGAAAATAACAAACCGGCGATTTCTCTTTACCGGAAACTTGGGTACCGAAAGTTTACGGTGAAAAAAGATTACTACGAAGATGGCAAGGCCGCGTGGTGTTTTGAAAAGCGGATCAAAATTTTAAAGTTCAATCCGCGCTTAAAAATTCCTTACCATCAGCAGGGAACGGATTTTACCTGTGGGCCGGCGTGTTTACTGATGGCGATGAAAACCTTTTCACCCAAAATAGAAATGTCACTTTCCCATGAAATGGATTTGTGGCGAGAGGCGACGACGATTTTTATGACCTCAGGGCACGGTGGGTGTGGTCCGCATGGGCTGGCACTTGCTGCTCATAAGCGAGGTTTTAAGACGGAGCTTTTTATTTCTCAGATTAAGACCCTTTTCATCGATACCGTCAGAAGTGCGGAGAAAAAGCATATCATTGAACTCGTTCACAAAAGCTGGGAGAAAAAAATTGCGGAGCTCAAGATTCCTCTTCACCGGAGGCGTTTGTCTTTAGCGGATATTCGTTCCACTCTGAAAGCTGGGGGAATTCCAATTGTTCTCATTACGACTTATCATTTTGATTTTCACCGCATTCCTCATTGGGTGATTATTACGGCCGCAGACGATCATTTTATTTTCATCCACGATCCGGATCAGACGGCCGATGATGGTCATGAGGGAGTGATTTCTCGGGTTCATATTCCGATACCGAATGATCAGTTTATGAAAATTTCTTCGTGGGGGAAGGGTAAGGTGAGTGCGGCAATTGTGATTTCGTATGTTGCCGTATAAAAGCGGATAATCTTTGAGAACAGGAAGAACTCATTCATAGTTTTGGGTAGAATTTGAAAAAAAGGACTTACCGACTCTTTGGATGTGTTCAATGAGTTCATCATTTTCGATTTGAGAGTACAAAGAAAGATCAACTTTATAAGGTAACAAAAGCTCGTCGATCTCGTTCTCTATTTTGAGGAGATCAGACATCTTGAGTCCTTCACCTTTTATCACCAGATCAATGTCAGAGCCTTCTCGGAAATTCCCCATCGCCCTAGACCCATAGATAACCACTTCTTGAATCTCTAATTTTTTTTTAAATACGCTGACAATCGATCTGACCGTTTTGTCCGACAAACCTAATTCGGCTCCCGAAGTTACTTTTTTGATAACTGATCCATGGTTTCATAAAAGCTTTTGAGAAGAGAAAAATACGTCTTCAAAATTTTATCAGTTATTTCTTCGGCAACATTGAGATCATACGTATGAGATGTTTTATTTCGACTTTTTATCATCTCCATCCAGTCGTCGCCGTTTTGGATTAAACCCCGATGAAAGGCTTCCCTGGTAGCGTCTCTTGATCCAGTGATGAGTTCCGCTGAACCCTGATAGGAGAAGTAATCTTTCATGACATTCCATGAAAGCTCGTGGGTAAACTCAAATGCCTGAATGAGACCTTGTTTTTCGAGATCAGAGAGCTTTCTTTGTTTCGATAAATCGACGGCACTCTCGAGCTGGTTGAGAGCTCGAGAAAGATTACTTAGCCTTTGTTTCCAACGAATGTCTGGGTTCATCCATATACCTTTTAGAAAATCTTACTCCACTCCGGGTAATTTGAGAAGGGATTGCGGATTCCTTACCATCAGCAGGGAACGGATTTTACCTGTGGGCCGGCGTGTTTACTGATGGCGATGTAAACCTTTTCACCCAAAATAGAAATGTCACTTTCCCACGAAATGGATTTGTGGCGAGAGGCGAAGACGATTTTTATGACCTCAGGGCACGGTGGGTGTGG
>CANETG010000314.1 GCA_947440875.1 Bacteriovoracaceae bacterium | reverse complement strand
CCTTAGTAAACCCCATCACTCATCTGTTACCCCGCGCCCCCAGGTCGCTGAACTTTCAGCAGAATGGAGTTTGTGATGCCTAATTTTTTCTTTCCGTGATCGGTGAGTTGAAACTCGTAGATCGCACCCACCGAAGCTCCGGCAAAAGCGTTCTGCGTATGCGCCGGAATGTGCATGTAGGATTTTATTCTTTCCCACGCCGGGCGATTCAAAATTTCTAAAACATAATTCCAGGATTTTTCCTGAGAACCAAAAATCCCTCCGAGTTTATCTTGCTGGTGCTTCAGTTCTTTGGCAAGAGATGGGGGCGCAAGCTCGGCGAGAACTTGCGCGAGCTTCACGTACATCCCACCCAATTCTTGCAGGACGATAGAAATGATCCGGCCCTGAGTGAGTTCTTCTTTTGGTGTGCAGAGGATAGAAATCAGCGAAGTCATGCACCGATCAGGTGGAAGATGATTCACGGCTTCGTCGATGAGCGGAAGGAGGAGATTTCTTCCTTTGATATTGTTTTTTAAGTTTTCATAGAGCTTGGGTCTGACTTGTTCGGAGTAAAACTTCCGCATGATTTTTTCAGTCAGGAGAGTCAGGCGTCTGTGTTCTGATTCGGGAAGTTCGTAGAGTGCGGTAAAAAGTGGCTCACGCAGATGGGGCACGATCTCGAGAGCTTCCGAGGTAAAAACGGGGAACAATCGGAAGATGGGAAGATACTTTCGTGCCACAACACCCAGAATATCTTCGATGATATCGGCCTGATCCATCATCCCTAAAATTTGGGGATGATTTTCAAGGGTCTCAAAGATCTTTTCAAAGGAGGCAGAAAAAATGGGAGCGAGGCTGGCTTCGTTTAAAAGATCTTGATTAAACTTATCGACACCGATAGTTTCAAGCGCTTTTAAAGTTGCTTCTAGGTCCGGAGGAAAAGATGTTTCCTGGTCAAACGAAAAATGCACCAGATCCCGCGAGAGAACTGCCCAAGAGCGCTTCATTTCTCGTTGTGGGATAGGAGCAAAACTGACTTTCGAAACAGATTTTGCGAAGTACGCACCCAAAGAGTCAGAGTACTCTTTGCACTCCGAGGCCAGTTCTTTAATCCACGCGTATTCTTTCATTGGGGACATTTTCTCTCAAATCATGAACAGAGGCTACGGGGAAACTAATCCCAGGTCCTTTTCAATGAGGGCGAGAGTTTCTCGTGCTGCGAGGGGTTTGGTGATAAATCTGCTCACTTGATGACCATCCATCATTGAAAGGTAATGATCGGGATGGTGGCCACTGACAAAATTGATCTTAATGCTAAGCGCTAGGTTGTTTTTTTCGATCCTTCTTATTTCTTCAATCAGTTCACTTCCACCCATTCCAGGGAGGTTTATGTCACAGAGGAGAAGATCGGGGCGATTTTTTCTGAACCAATGGAGAAAGGCCAGTCCGTCGGAGAAAAAATGCATAACAACTAAATTGTGATCGATGAGGGACTCAAAAATGAGAAGATAAAGGTCTTCCATTTCCGGCTCATCGTCGATGATGGCGATTAATTTTGGCTGCATTGGGAATATTTTTAGGGGAAGTCGGGTGTGAGGTCACCTTAAGACTTCCTTCATTTCTCTCACATGAGAAATTTCTCCATGATCCCTGCGATTTCTTTGAGATTGGCCTTATCGAGATCGTGTTTAGAGTGAGTAATTGTTTTCACTCCGGAGTGGTGAAGGTGACGGTGGGCGAGCTGAGTTTCTTCACCACTGACCAAACGATCCTGATCTCCGAGCATGAGGTAGACGGGAATATCCACACTCTCCAGATCTTCGCGAGAAAGACCATCGAGCTTTTCCAAGTTCTGCATCATGTGCGCTGTTGAGCGAAGAAGATGCTTCCATTTTTCACCATGACGATCTTTCAGGGCATCTCGAAAAGCAGGAAATTTTATTTCAATATGTTCAGGGACCAGCATCGGGAGTTCTTTTAATACTGAGGACTCTGACCAATTAAACTTGGTCCCGTAGGTGAAGACATGTGTGATCGGAGAATTCTCAAAATTTGCTTTGTGAAAGAGCGCCACATACCCGCCCATTGAATGACCAAATACGGCGGGTGCAGTGAGGTTATTATTTCTCATCACTGCATCGAGCTCTTGGGCGAAAGTTTCGATGCGAAAATCCTCCGGTAAACTCGAGGTTAATCCATGTCCTGCAAAATCGAAGGCCAGAGTTCTGAAACCTCGATCGCTCATGATTTTCATGAGAGGCTCAAGCTCCTTTGATGTGCCGAGGGCCGCATGCAAAAAAATGATAGTGGGCCTTTCAGCACTCATGGGATGAACCTCACAACCGAAGTAGGGGCAGAATCGTCCCTAATAAGATAACTGCCTTGAATCCAAGTCACTTTCATTTCCACATTTTACCTTTGGCTGGATTAAAATATTCTAACTATTTTGAAGCATTATTTAAATCCGTTTGTTTTAAGGAAAGTCGTCGGGTACTCAGATTAATTTTTGTACATAAGATTGGTTTCAGCACGCTGGGCAGGTAAAGTGAAGGATGACTTCATCCTTAGATTTTCAAACACTCCTGGCAGACATCCGGTCCAGGCTTCCCCTTCAGAATCCGCTCCATAGCTTCGTTCACAACAATATCCTTCAAGCGTTTGAGCATTTAGACTTTCATGAGGCGTTAAAAAAAGCGAGTGTTTTATATCGGGCAAATACGTATTGGCCGGTCGAAAGATACAAACAAGCGTACGCGAATAAAAACATTAGCGAAGTGGACATCACTCAAGCGCTCCAGCACTACGACGGCTATGACCATGAATTATCATTTCTTCCCATCCTAGGAATCGAGCGAAAAGATTTTTTCTATCGCCTTATGTTCTCTGAACTTAACTTTAATGATGATGAACTCCAGCCGGAGCTTGATGACGAAAGACTCTGGATGTATTGCCGCGAGAAGACTAAAAACGAAAGCCTGGTCCTCTCACGATCTCCTGTGATTTGGCGGGCCAAGGAGTATTGGGAAAAACATCACAATGTTATTTTTAATCTCTCGATTCATCCTTTCATGACGAGACTCATCTCGAGCTATCTTGATCAGGGACAGAGTTTTTGGAGTAATCCGTTTACTCAAGAGGGGTTTTGGAAGTTTCTTTCTTACGATCTAGAGCAAACGGGAAGTTTCCTGACTGGGTGGCAGAAAGTCTTTGCTCAAAAAGTGAAGGCAGCCGCTGAAAGTAATCCAGGGGAGGTCATCCTTCAAGAACTCAAATCGAT
>CANETG010000313.1 GCA_947440875.1 Bacteriovoracaceae bacterium | reverse complement strand
TTGCGCTTTTGAAAGAAAAGTGGAAATACATCAAGAGCTGCTTTCAGATCGAGCTCGAAGAAGAGGGCCCGATGGCGCTCTCGATGCCGGAAGTGCAACCTGGCTGCACCTACGAGCGCATCGGAAAACAGAAGATGCGCTTTAACGGTGGTTTCTGTTACGTGAAACCGAACTTCGGAAGCTCCTACATCGTGAGCCTCCGGATGAAAGATGAGTGCAAGACTCATGAGGGTCTTACCAAACTCGGCGTCACCGTCTCTGACTTTGAATCCATGATCAACTTTTACAGCTCCGGCGACGCCTCCGGGCAGAGTGTGGATCTCTCCGCTCTCTCTAGCTTCCCCATCCGGATCACGGTCGCGCCCAATGATAAACTTGTAAAACCTTCCGAAGATTTCGGAGTCCTGACTCCACAATTCCCTGCGAACTATTCCATTCCTGATATCCACCTCGGAACCCCGGAGGGAAAAGACGTGGGAAGTGGGCGCGTTCAGTTGCGGCTTCCTTTCTGGGTGGAGAATTCCTGCCAGAAAAAATGCGATGCCAGCGGCCAGTGCCAGAGTGCCTGTGATTATGCGCAGCCGATGGTAGGAAACGTCGAGTACTTCGAACTTGATCCGAAGAAAAATGGGCCAGTCTTCCTTACGAGCTGGTACGAGGGCGGAGTCGGTCAACCCGCCTATCAGGGTGAACTTTTCGGAACTGGCTTTGAAATTCCTTCTTCACTGATCGAAGTGGGGAAGGCTTATCGTTTCACCGTATCTTTCAATGATCCGAAATTTGATTTCGAAAGATTCAAGAACCGCATCGGTGGGCGCCTCACGAGGTTCGAACAAAGGATCGGGGAGATCGGAAGATCCCAGATCCGTCCGATTCCGGAAACTCCGCAAATCGGAGAAGTGGAAAAAATTCCTTTCATCCAGACGATCCAGGGAGTGAATTTTCTCCAGGACGCTATGAGTTCCATCGACCGGGCAGTTGAAGGGCTTCGTGCCTATCTCTCCTTCAAACTCTGGCCGCCCTACTTTGATAAGATCTGCGGGGCGGATGGTGTCTCATGCCACGGAATCAAAGATGATTACTTGGTCCTATCGATTGACATCGTCGTTTCGAAATTCAACCAAGAAGATCGCCGCTATGAGTTTGAAGTGGTGAAGACAATAAAGACCTCAAAGCTCAGCGGAAACTACGTCAAGGAAAAGCCGCAGATGCCTTTCATCAAGTGTCCGTTCTAGGCAGATTGTCACTTTAGGCGAAGTTATCACTCCTCGTTTGATTTAAAGCTCTCAAAACGATGACTTAAACATCCTCTTGATAAAAAAATAAAACATAGTATAATATGTAAAGAATGGTATGTAATTTAAAGAAAGTTCGAGTGGATTTAGGCTTAACTCAGATGGAACTTGCGATAAAAAGCGGCATCAGTCTTCCCACAATTCAAAATATCGAATCCGGTAAGGCGAATCCAAGTTTAGATATCTTAACGAGAATTCTTCATGTTCTTGGTTTAGAAATTAAAGTTTCTGCTCCGGATTTCCAATTAGAAAAAGCCATTCTTCTTGGAGTACCATTAAGTTCAAATCAGTCAAATTCAGTTATCAAGCCTTCTAGGGATATGCTTTGTCTTGAGGCGAGAAAATGGGCACATTATTTTAGGGAGAATATATTTTCTGAGAGAGAGTCATTGGCCATGACTTCCTTTTTATGCGCGATCAAGGATTACTGGCCGACAATCTATATTGAAATTGAATGCCCTATTTTTGATAGGCAGATAGAAACTTCAAGAAATAACGGTCATCTCATCAAACTGAGAAGAATGGCGATTGCATCCTTGAGTACTTATTTATGATTAATTCGAAACTAATGGAAAAATTTATCGCCAAGGTTCTCACTAAGCTTGAGGGTGAGTGGGTGATTATAGGCGGGACGGTTTTGAGTCTTCTCGGGATTGATGGAAGAGTGACCATGGATATTGATATGGTATCAATCAATAACAAATCCTCCAACGGGCAATCAATTAAGCTGATGGAAATTGCAGAGAGTCTGGGGCTACCAGTGGAGGCGATAAATCAGGCCGGAGAATATTTTCTTTCAAAAGTGGATGGATATCAAGCTCATCTCGTTTTGTTTGCGGAATCAAAAAAGTGCAAAATCTATCGGCCTGATGCCTTTCTCTTTGTTAAACTTAAGTTGGCGCGCGCCTCCGAAACTGATCTCAGCGATTGCATAGCATTTTTAAAACACAATGAAGAAGAGGCGAGGGCCTTAAAGAAGGATCTTCTCAAATTAATAAAAACTTCTATTAAGACTGCTCCAGCTGATAAGCAAAGAAAACTTCTCGAAATTCAAAATTTGTTAGCCTAGCATTTTTAGTCGTTGTCATCTTTTACACGGTGGAGGTTGTTCTTTTTTTTGATTACCTTAAATTTTGGTTCATCAGAAAAATACTCATCACTGAAGGCGTTTTAAGCATATGAAAAAAAATTCATGACTTCCTCATTGGCCATTCCATCCAAATTGGAAAATGACTAAGATCATGAAAAAATAGGCGGCTTCGTGAAAAATAAAATCTTCATTCTTGTTCTCTGTGTCTTTGGTAATCCAGCCTTTGCCCAAACTATTGAATCATTCTCAGTTAAGACTGCCACTGTCTTCTTGAAGGTCGATTGTTTAAAGCAAATAGCTTCACCTGCTTCAATGATAGAACTCAATCTCCATCCCATTGAACCAGTCCAGGTATTTTATTACTACAACGCTAAAAACAATATTTCTTTCACCGTGGATTCTAAATCAAACGTGACTCTTACAAAAAAGAAAGGGACCTTTGATCTTGGTGGAAAAAATTCAAGTATCCTCATCGGTAAGGTCGACTATAAAGAGACTTGCCCGTATCAGAATCAAGCACCCGGTGAAATGAATGCGACAGTTAAAATTTCAGCAAATGTGAAAGGAACAGTTTCCTCTGCTTACACTGGCAAATGCTCTTCGCGAAGTAATTTCCCCAGCTCGGGTCGTTCGTTCTTTAGACCGATTGTGATGAAATCGATTCTCCTTGACCTGAAGACACGTGAACAAATCGTCATTGAACAAAAAGGTGAGGATGAGATCGCTGTCGAAGAAGATTGTCCATAATCGCTTAAAAAAGTGTCCATTTTTTTGACGATTGAAATAGATATTTCAATTTATCTTTGTGATTCTCTTTTGGTTTAGTGGCCCTGACCCGAGTCACCTATTTCTCAATTAACCAAGAAGGAATCGTCAGTGAGAAATCT
>CANETG010000312.1 GCA_947440875.1 Bacteriovoracaceae bacterium | reverse complement strand
GATCTTCTCTCTCCAGCGACTTCGGTTTCTATGACGATAAATGGCCCAGCCCCGATTATCCTCGCCATGTTTATGAACACGGCAATAAACCGCTCTCTTCCTGAAAGTGATCAGGAGAAAAAAGAGAAGATGGTTGAGGTGATGAAGCAGGTGAGGGGAACAGTTCAGGCCGATATTCTGAAAGAAGATCAGGCACAAAACACATGCATTTTCTCTCTGGAATTTGCTCTCAAGATGATGGGTGATGTTCAGGAATTCTTCTGTCGTCATAAAATAAAAAATTACTACACCGTCTCCATTTCTGGTTACCACATTGCTGAGGCGGGAGCCAATCCGATCACTCAGCTCGCGCTGACCCTGTCCAACGGATTTACTTACGTGGAATATTATCTTTCGCGAGGCCTTAACATCGACGACTTCTGCGAGAATCTTTCATTCTTCTTCTCGAATGGTCTAGATCCTGAGTACACAGTCCTTGGAAGAGTCGCTCGAAAGATTTGGGCAGTGACGATGAAGGAGCGCTACGGCGCTTCTGATAAATCACAGAAGCTCAAGTATCATATCCAAACGTCGGGAAGATCACTCCACGCTCAAGAAATTGATTTCAACGATATCCGAACAACACTTCAGGCATTCCTTGCCCTTTCCGATAATTGTAACTCTCTTCATACGAATGCTTATGATGAAGCTATTACGACACCGACCGAAGAATCCGTCAGACGGGCGATGGCGATTCAGCTGATCATTAATCGTGAGTATGGTTTAAATAAAACTGATAATCCTCTCCAAGGATCATACATCGTTGAAGAGCTCTCTGATATTCTGGAGGAATCGGTTCTCGCAGAATTCGAAAGGATATCTGACAAGGGCGGAGTTCTTGGTGCCATGGAATCCATGTATCAACGTGGGAAAATCCAAGAAGAATCGCTTTACTACGAAACACTCAAAGACAATGGCAGTTTACCCATTATCGGTGTGAATACTTTTCTTCCAGAGAAGCAGCCAGAATGGAAACCGATAGAGCTCTCACGTGCTTCTTCGGAAGAAAAAGATGAGCAGATTCGGAGGCTCGAAGCTTTTAAAGCAAAAAATAGCAAGCGCTCAGCGGAGTGCCTAAAACGTCTACGAGATACGGCTCTTACCGGCGGTAATATCTTTGAGGAACTTTTGACCTCTGTTCGCTACTGCAGCCTCGGTGAAATCACATCCGTATTGTATGAAGTGGGCGGACGCTACCGGAGGAACATGTAATGAAAAAGTCAAAAATATATACCAAGACCGGCGACAATGGTGACACTGGACTTGTCAGTGGTACGAGGATTTCAAAATCTGATCCCCGAATCGAGCTCTACGGAGAATTGGATGATTTCAACTCTCGTCTGGGATACGCAGTTTCGTTAATCCAAAATGAAATGACTCTTAAGACCACGGTAGATTTTCTCCACCACGTCCAGTCAGCTATTTTTGACCTCGGTTCTAATCTTGCCTGCGAAGCTGAAAAAAGAATCCTCTATAAGCTTCCCCAAATTACCAATGAGTTCATGGTAGATCTGGAGCAAGAAATAGATCGGTTGGAAAATGAGCTAACTCCACTTAAGAATTTTATTCTCCCAGGCGGGACCCCGGCGGCTTCGGCGTTTCATATGGCCCGCACTTCCGCTAGAAACGTTGAAAGGAAATTGGTGGGCTTCACGGAAAGTACAGGAGAGTCACTTCCTGCATTCGGTTTAGTTTTTCTGAACCGCACATCAGATTATCTATTCGTTCTATCTCGGTATGTGAATAACGTTCAGGGCGGATCAGAAAGGCAGTGGATTCCTAGAAAGTAAACTCACTGCTGCTTATGGAGTTCCTCTATTCCCGAAATTTTTTCACCAACTGAGTACTTCATGTACTTCTGAGAAGCGAGATAGGCGCTGATCACAATGATTTCCATGGCAGTCATGTAGAGAATCTTATCTGAGGCAAAAGACTTTCCTGGAATTCCCCAGAATCCTTGGTTTACTATCCGATTAATAAAATAAACAGGAATCAGAATCATTGAAAGAAGAATGACAAGATCTATGACGAAAGAAAGGGACGCTAGCATCGGTGATTTTGATTTGATTTCGTCTTTGGAGAGCCGTATGCGAGTTTGGGCCCGTTTCCGAAGATCAATTTCGCTTTTTGAATAAGCCGAGCTTTTATCACCTGGGTGATTCTTCGCCCAATTTTGGTTCTTTTCACGGGCCCCAGTAAAATCTACTTTCAACTCATACTGTAACCTATCTTTAAACGGTCCAGGGAAAGTGAGTATATCAATCACCGTCGCTTCTAACTTAGAAGCAAGGAGAGTGATAAAAGTATCGCCGATTCGAATTTCGTCACCAATAAATATTTCGGACTGATCAATTCGGATTCCGTTCAAATAGGTTCCATTTTTTGAACCAAAATCAAAAATTTCTAATCTATCTTCTTTCAGAAGAAAGCGACAATGTTTCCCACTCATCTTGCCGTCCTCGATGACGTAACTTGCAGCTTCGTTCCTCCCAAAGACTACTGTTTGACCAAGCTGCATTGTAATTTCATTTCGCTTCTGTAGATTGGCATTCGCAATTTGAAGAACTGCTTTCACTTTAGCTCCAATAATCCTGGTGGTAATTAAATCGGGTAAGACTTTTTATTTTCTGTAAGTATTGATGAATCTTAGCGGGGAATTGAAACTCTGGAACAACGTAAAGTCCCCACAGGTGAGCCGCAATCATAATATCTTGAATGGTTATCTCATCAGATTCAAAAAATGGTTTAAGCCTTTTTTCAAGCTCAGCGAAATGCGGATTAAGCTCCCTGATAAAATCGTCAGACTTTGCCACTAGTTGTTTAAATGGTCCTCTCTTAGTCTCTTTCTGTTTGATGAAGTACTCACGCGCAGAAGGTGTAAATTCTTTGGTGTAGATCCATTGTGGCATAGTAAGTGAGTGGATGAGATTATTCGCAGATTTAATGAAAGTCTCTGCTGAGCTAATTGGTAAATCATTCTTAAGGGTATTTTTCCGATCTATTCTCTTGATGATGTCTAAACTCTCTCGGAGAGGAACTCCCTTGTGGACGAGAATAGGTAACATTTTTACCCCAACCAAATCGGTAGGAGTTTTTTCATCATCATAGTCAATGACCCTAGATTGATAGCTAAGTTGAAGATAGCCCAGGGCCATACGTACTCGTACGCAATAAGGACAATGCACATAATGATAGAGGACTAAGTCCATAAACTTCCCGTTCACAAGTATTATAGGTCTAAGTG
>CANETG010000311.1 GCA_947440875.1 Bacteriovoracaceae bacterium | reverse complement strand
TTCAAAGATAAAATTGTTCTGATTGGTCCTCAATATCTTTCGAACTCCAGCGATTTTGTTCTGACACCCTTTGAAAAAGAAAGTATGCGGACTCCAAAGCTAGCGGTTCACGCGCAGATTATTGAAGCATTTACCAGTGAAAAAACGATATTTGATGTGAAAGACTTTACGACACAAGTGGCTTCCGTTCTCATCGCAGTTATCCTTTCTTTTGTCATCTCCAGAGTCCAACCCGTGAAAGGTCTCATGATCACGATTGCCCTCATTATTGGTATTCTCATTTCAAGCTACGCTGCCTTTATGTTCTTGGGGTGGTGGATAAAACTTTCTCACCTGGTCCTTTCCATCTTTGTCGTTTACTACATCTGGGTTCCTTTCCGAGCGATCGAGGAATACCAAACGAGATATGCCATTCAAGAAGAGTCTAAACTTTTGAAGCAAGTTGATAATTTGAAACAGAATTTTATTTCACTCATGAGTCATGATTTAAAAACACCCGTCGCTAAGATTGCTGGCATCGCAGATATTTTAAAAATGAAGTACGGCAACGTTCACACCGCCGAACAAAATGAGCTGATTGATAATATCGTGAATTCTACGAAAGACTTAAATAATTTTATCAACTCGATCCTCGATCTGACAAAAATTGAATCCCAAAATTTGACACTCAGAAAAGAATCGAAGGACATCAATAATATTATTGAAGGCATCATCGAAAAATTAGAATTCGAGGCAGGTGCCAAACAGATGGCCATTGAGAGTGATCTATCACCCCTGTATCCAATTCAGTTCGATACTGTACTAATGAACAGGGTTATATCGAATCTTATCGAAAATGCCCTGAAGTATTCGGGCAAAGGAAAAACGGTCTTCATCAAGACGTGGGATGATGCAGAGTGGGTATATATCGATATCCGAGACAATGGAGTCGGGATAGGACCAGATGATCTGGCCCATATTTTCGACAAATTCTATCGGGTGAAGAATGACAGTACCCATGCCATTAAAGGCTCGGGTCTGGGCCTTTATCTGGTAAAATATTTTATCGAGTTACACAATGGGGTTATTACTGCCACATCTCAACTTGGTGAAGGTACATCCTTTATAATAAAGCTTAAGAATGAATAGGAGTTTCTATGCATAAGGTTTTGGTCGTAGATGATGATAAGGTTCTCCAACAGTCTGTGAGGCAGGCACTGGAGTACCATCACTTCGTCGTCGATGTGGCGGATAACGGTAAAGAAGCCGTCAATAAAGTCTACGGCCAGAAATACGACCTCGTCGTCATGGACGTGAATATGCCGGAGATGGACGGTATTAAAGCACTCGCCGAAATAAAAAAGCACGATTCTTCTGTCATCGTGCTCATTCTCACAGCGTACTCGAATGTCACTGATGCCGTGAAAGCAGTGAAAGAAGGTGCTTACAACTATCTTGAAAAACCAATTAGTTCGGAAAATCTCGTGGCACTCATCAAACGCGCTCTCAAAGCACGTTCGATGGTCGAGACACTTACGTTCTCTTCGCCAACACTTTCCATCGGGGAAACCGCAACTTCGAATGATAAATTCGTTGGTGAATCAACGTCGATGAAAAAAGTTTTCGATGTTATTTCCAAACTCGCAAAAGTCGGAACGCCCGTACTAATCCGCGGAGAATCCGGGACTGGTAAAGAGCTTGTTGCCAAGGCGATCCATTACAACTCACCAAGAAAAGATGAGAAATTTGTTACAATTAATTGCGGAGCTATTTCTGAAAACTTAATTGAGTCTGAACTCTTCGGTCATGAGAAAGGTGCTTTCACCGGAGCAGACTCAAGAAAAATTGGTAAGTTTCAATTCGCTGAGAGTGGAACGATTTTCCTGGATGAAATTGGAGATATCTCAGCGGCAATGCAGGTGAAACTGCTCCGTGTACTGCAAGAGAAAACATTCATGCCTGTTGGTTCGAACCGTGAGATCAAAGTAGATGTACGGATTATCGCTGCTTCTCACAAGCCGTTCGAAGAAATGATTAAAGAAGGTACTTTCAGGGAAGATTTATTCTACCGTTTAAATGTTCTCCCCGTTTATCTTCCGCCTCTTCGCGAGCGGAAGACAGATATTCCCCATCTCGTGAATCACTACATCAATTATTTTAATAATGTTCACAATCTTAAAGTGAAAGGTGCTGAGCCTGCTGCGATGGAAGTTCTCTCGAACTATTCTTGGCCAGGCAACATCCGTGAGCTCCGTAACATCATTGAACACTGCTTTATCATGGAAGCTTCTGACATGATCCATGCCAATTCCCTGCCGGGAATTGTCTTCAAAGATCAGAAGAAAGCGGAGAGTAAAGATCCAGTCGCTGAAGATAGTGTCATTGACCTGGAAGACATTCAGAATTCTGTTCTTGATCATGCGCA
Organism: Bacteriovoracaceae bacterium; assembly: GCA_947440875.1. GTDB lineage: Bacteria > Bdellovibrionota > Bacteriovoracia > Bacteriovoracales > Bacteriovoracaceae > Peredibacter. Next base: position 885 of record CANETG010000311.1, on the reverse strand, counting down.
CTCGGCGCCCAAAACGACCGGGGCTAATGAGGTTCAGTTTTCTTTCGGAGCAAGAGCTGAAGGTGGCAAGCTTGATTTTGCCATTGCCAAGGATCTCTTTGAGAAAGAATTTATCGTTCAAGCGCTGAAGCTCAATAAAGGGCGAATCAACCAAACAGCTCTCAACGCGAATATTCCAAAGAAGACACTTTTGAGGAAGATTGAAAAATACGAGATCAATCCCAAAGAGTACTATTAAATAAATGAATCGTATCTTTGCACTCGGGGCGATGGCCTTCATTCTTATCCTGGCGGATCAGGTCTCTAAGTCGGCAATTGTTGATTCGATCGCCTATGGTGACTCGGTCGTTGTGATAGATGGCTTTTTTAATCTCGCTCACGTGAGAAACACGGGAGCTGCTTTCGGTATTGGCCAGGGGTCAACGGAGTTAGTGAGACAGCTTTTCTTTCTTTATCTTCCAGTTGTTTTTTGTTTTTGGATTCTTGTGATGTTTTACAAGACCGCTCAAGGACCGCTCCATAACTCTTTTGCCTACGCTCTCATTCTCGCGGGTGCTATCGGAAATCTCATCGACCGTTTCCGCCTCGGATACGTCGTTGATATGTTGATGTTTTACTGGACAAAAGAAGAGCATCACTTCCACGTATTTAACGTTGCGGATAGTTGCGTGACAGTCGCGGCTATTCTTCTCATCTATGATTTCGTTATCCAGCACAGGGAAAAGAGACTTCAAGCTCAGGGAGACGTGTGATGGCCAGATTCTGGAGCCTTTCTCTACTTATGTCCGCTCTGATTATTATAGATCAACTTTCGAAGGGTGCCATCCAACAGACTTTTTCTTACGGTGAAACCAAACCAATCATCGATGGTTTCTTTAGCCTGGC
>CANETG010000310.1 GCA_947440875.1 Bacteriovoracaceae bacterium | reverse complement strand
GGGATTTCGGTCGGGCCCGGTGTTGGTCTGTCGTCCACCGTGATGACGAAATCGGTACAGACTCTGCGTCTTCGGAGTTCCCGTCGGTCGCGGGTGGACCTTGCCTGAATTTCTGCGAAGATCGTATTCTCTGGAGCGGCCAAGAATTCCGCGCTCAGGAGTTCGTGCACCAAACCTTCGCGGATGATACCAAAAGCATCAAAGCGGGTCATCCCAACGGTCGGGAGGCCATTCAGAATACTCTTCAGGTAAAAAATATTTCGGTCGTTACGTTGGAGAATTGAGCCGAAGACTGTTTCCCCCGACCAGGTCTCACCCGTTGGTAATTCCTGAAGGTCCCTGAGTTCACCAATTTCCTGGGGAGTGATCTCCCAGACACCACTTCCCACCGCCGCAAGATCTTCCCATTTTTTGAGCAAATACTCTTCGAGCTTTCTGGGAGGTGGAACATCCATCTGTGTGCTGAACCCCAGCCCCAGGCCGGGATTGAGCGCTTGATCCAGAGGGACCAGGTTTTCACCGTACCGCTCGACGAAATCATGGGCAAAATGCTGAAGAAAGCGGTTGTGCATGTTGTTTCGATTTTTATCCGCAAAGCAGGTCCGCACGATGCTAGCGGCCTTCTTCATGAGGTCGACTTCTTTTTTTCCCAGAGATATTTCTGGCAACTCTCTTTGGAGCAGTGTGAAGTGGGTGTCTGCCTTCCCATCTTGATTCTTGAGGTAGTCGCTGAAAGCAACACTTCGGACCCTTGGCTTCTCGTGGAATAGTTCTGGGATGTCTTTCTCGAATGGAATGAGGACAGATTCTTCAGTCCAGAAACGAATCATCTGTTTTTCACGAAGGACTTTCTCGGGCCCCTCTTCGATCAGTGCCAAGAGGTGTTCGCTTCGGGAAGTTCTTTTTTGAAAAGAACTAAGGACGCGAAGATTTTCTCGGTCAAGCTCCCGACGAACTTCGGTCACCAAGGTTTCGCCTTTCCGAAGTTTGGAGTAAAAAATAACTTCACCGATGATAACGCTCCTTGAGCTCAAGACAATCTCATCGGATGAATTTTCACACAGGTGCTCTGAGATCAGCACACTCTTCCGATCGAGGGCACCGTGAAACTGACCCAAAGCCGAGAAAGGAATTTCATTGACCGAAGTCGTCGCACCCAAGGGAGTGCAGCGCATGCTAAAGCGCGAGAGATAAGAGTACAGAGAAGCGAGAATGGGTAACGGTGCCTCTTGGGATTGAGCGTATTTTTCAAGCTCGATCCCGAAGGCCTTGGAAGACCTACGGATGAGGGCACACACCTCCGGTAACTTCCGCCATTCATTCAAAAGGGAGAGAGGATCTTCCGAGCGTAAAAGAGTGTCGATGTATTTTTTAGGGAACACGGGGATGCGAATGAGGGCGTGAACTTCTTTCATAAAGACCGCCCGAGGAGAAGTAAATCTTCCCAACGACTAAGAGAGAAACGACCGTCCCGTAAAAGAGCGAGGCGCACGCCGATTTCGCCGTTTAAAAATCCCCCCTCTTTCTTGGTGCGATCTTGATTCATTGGAAATTTCTGGAGGGAGTCCATGAGTGCCGAAAGAAGATTGAGCGACGCCTTTCCGTGGCAGAGGTGATCGGGAATTTCTCTGAGATTTACTTCATGAAAATTCAACCCAGCTTCCCAAAGGGAGTCTGCCAAAACGGTGTATTTTTTTGTTTCCCAGACCGAACCGGCCAGTTTGAGCGCGTACGCCGTACTAAGATTCCCATAGCACCAGCCTTGATGCCAGGAGTTTTCCCCGTCGGGAGTGAACTTGGGAAGTAATTTTTTCGCTTCTGCCTCTCGAGCGAGAGTGGTGAAAATGACTTCGGAAAGTCGGCGGGCACGCTCTTCCTCCGGGCTCCCCTCATAGGAAACAAGAAACGCAAGAATTCCAGATATGCCATGGGCCAGACCCAGATCCGTCACGCGCGAAAGAGTTCCCGAGTCCGAAGAAACATCTCCGGTATCTTCAAGTCGAAAAAAATGGGGCGACTGCGTCTCGAAATAAGTAAGGATCTCTTCTAAAAACTCATCGTCCTTCATGCTCCGTCCGAGGACTCCGAAACCGACGGCCCCTCGGATGAGCTCCGAGCGTCCTGGGAGTGTCAGAAGCTGGCGCGAGCGGACCTTCCATTTTTGGTAGCGCACGAGAAGTTCTGTGGCGAGAGTTGAAGAGGGTATGTGCTGCAAGTATTTATTCAATAACCAGAGGTCTGCGCCTTCTCCGTAGAAAAGGGAAAGATCCTTTCGCGGATTTCGAAGAAGTTTCTCGAGTTCGACGGAGAGGATCTGACAATTTTCTATTGAGGGAGATCGGAGAGATTCTTCAAGACGTAAAAGAACCAATCCACCGAGACCAGAGGCTAGGGAAAAATCATCAAATGAGTCGAGCATTAATCAACAGCAGTCTAATAACGAAAGAAATTCTGAGTTACACGAGCCACTTCCCATACTGGCACAACAACTACTTGACCCTCCGTATTGCGCAAACACATGGAAGTCAATTTGGTTAGGGGATTTCAAGATCGTGGCATCAGCATTTTTGGTTATTTCATCGAGATTGATGTAGATCGCGGACCCTAGATTTCCGTATAACTTAATTTTCTTATTCATAAGATTATTATAAAATGACTAAGGTATTGAAACAAGACCAAATTCGTTCATAAACCGTTGAATAATGATAAGATCTCTAAGTATTCAATTTAGGGGGCAATTTGAACTCCAAATTTCTCTTTTTTCTGTTATCTCCAGAGCTCCGGATCGGTCTTTGCCGAAAGCATTGCCCACTTAAGTAGCCTTCACCTTCAGACGGCCTTTGCACACTCTTCAGGATAGGGGAAAATCAAATCCAGAATTTTCCGGGTGATCAGTGCCTTTTTTTTATCCGACGGTTCCTTCATTTCGGCCAACGAAAAAGGGCTTCGGAGGATTGATAAAAACTCCGCCGTTCTTTGGGAGATTCCCCTCAAAGTTCATCACCGAACGTTTTCTTTTTCTCGGGATCACACCGGAAGGGAACTATCTTTTTTTTAATAATGACGTAATCACTCATGAGTCAAGGTCCAAGCACTCGCTGGGAGTGTCCAGGAATTTTCCGCAGGACTCATCCTCTTCACTCACATCACCAATGGCGGGGTTTTCATCAACAAAAAAACGAAAAAAAATCTCCCCCAGTTAAAACCCTGAGGGCGCCCTCAAAAATCTCGGCGTGAGTCTGAAACGGGAGCGAAAAATTCACCTCTCCGTGTCCACAGCGAAGCCCTTT
>CANETG010000309.1 GCA_947440875.1 Bacteriovoracaceae bacterium | reverse complement strand
TACGCAACCGTTCTTCGTTCAGGGACAGCTGGTAAAGCTGGGTACTCGATGGAGTTCGCCAAATATGAACAGTGTCCTTCTCACGTTCAAGAGAAAGTCATCGCTGCTCGTAAGGATAAAGTGAACGAAAGAGCTGAATAAGCTTTTAGAAATTTCTCTCAAAAAAAAGGCTCCGCAAGGAGCCTTTTTTTTGGCACAGACTCGCGATTCTTTTGAGCGTTCGATTGTTTCTTGCGCGGACTTTTTCTTTTCTTGCTTCAGTTCCTGAAATATTCCAAGTGATTCCACTTTACACACCAGCGGCTGTGTAACTATTTCTCATTTACAGAGGCTTACGGACGTATTAGTTTTGCTAATACATAACTTAAGGCATCAATATGATTGAAACCTCGTCCCTTCAGGTCCTGATTGCACTCTCGCATAACGAGAATATCTCGAAAGCGGCAGAAGAATTAAATGTCACCCAGAGTGCGGTTTCTCAGGCGTTAAAAAACCTCGAAGGAAAAGTCGGATTTCCGATCGTTGCTCGTCATGGAAAATCGGTTGCCCTCACTGAAAATGGAATGAGACTCGCCAAAGTGGCCAAGCAATACTTTAAGCGAATCGAAGAAACCATTGAGCAAATCCACCTTGAAAATAACGAGATAAAAGGGAAGGTTCACGTCGGCTCACTGTATGGGCTTGGGAAAACTTGGCTCTCTTCACGGATGCTTGATTTCCTCGAAGCGTACCCGGAACTCGAAGTAAGGCTGTCGATGGATTTTCCGGAAAATATTATCAAAAAGTTCGAGCAGCATGAGATTGATTGCCTCATCATGCCCGAGCATCTTGTGCCAGCGTTTGCGGATAAAAAAGATCTTCACGATGAACACACGACTTTGGTCTTCGGAAGTAAGTTCGACATCACCTCAAAAACAGATCTTAAGGAAATCCTTTCTCATCAGATTATTTTTTACGAAAATAATGATCCCAATTTTTATCGCTGGTGCCGTGAGAAGTTTGGCGTCGTTCCTCGAAACATTAAGCCACGTCTGGTGGTGAACTCGTTTGGACAAATGCTTCAAGCGGTGAACGAAAACTTAGGGATTGCTGTTGTTCCGACCCACGTTCTGAAGCGCTCACACTTAAAAGATAAAGTCCGGACGGCCGGGAAAGAGTTTGAAGTTTACAGCAACAAGGTTTCGTTTGCCTTTCATCCGGATGAGGCGCAGTCGTATAAGATTAAAGAGCTGTATAAGTTTCTTCTTGAAGTGACGAAAGATCTTTAAATGAAACGCCTTCTCATGAAAAGAAAGACCGGTGGTTTCGGCGAAGTAATTTTTCCGGAAGCATGCCCCATCACAACTGACCACGCTGAAATACTTGGAACGTTAATGTGTGAAGCTTATCGTGGTTCGATTGATTACGAAGGCGAAACTGTCGAACAATCAATTCAAGAAGTTCGTGAAACTCTGGACGGTAAATACGGGAAACTTATTCCGGAAGCATCTTTTGTTGTGATCAGGGATAGCATAGCTCTCTCTGCAATCCTCTTCGTTGATTTTGAAAAAGAGAAGATGCCATTACTTGCTTTCACCATGACCCATCCTGAGTTCAAGGGAAAGGGTCTTTCAAAAAAGCTTATTGGACTTTCGCTTAACAACTTAGAGAAAATTCATCACAAAGAATGTTGCCTCGTTGTGACAGAGGGCAATCAACCTGCACAGAGTCTCTATGAGAAGTTGGGATTTCATTATCAGTCTTCTTTGTAAAGTTTCGGCGCTGGCGAAGCTCTGCGCAAAATAACGCGAGCTGCAGCCACAAGTATGCTGGAACCTAAAAGAGGATGTGCCAAATGCTGATGATGTTATCTTTCATCGGGAAGAAGACTTTGGTCACGATCATACGCTCTTCACGTTTCCAGTAAAAGGTTTCGACTGCTGGATAAACGTAACCAAATTTATAGCTCGTGGGATTGGCGTGTTTCTTAAAGATCGGGAGCGTCGGATAGTTCTCCGGAAGGACCATGAGGCTTTCGATAATTGTTTTTGCTGCTCGTCTGGCATCTTTAGCGCGATCAATGTCTTCTTTCTTTTCACGAAGCAAAAATTTCCGGATACCAAGCGCGTGAACGTGGCGAAGTTTTGTGACTTCAAGAAGTTTTCTGAGTTCTGTGTTTTTGATTCCTTCAAATGATGGCCAGTGGATGAGTCCTTCTTCGAGAAGCGCAATTTCGCCTTTCAAACCTCGGCGCGAATCGAAAAGTTCTTTCATCGTTTTTCGGTCGTGGATTCGGTGAGTGCTGTTGAGTTCATCCTGGAGATTAGCAGAACTCAGCATCGAAATGAGTCCTTTCTTCTTGAACCACTCATGCTGAAAATCCATGTGCTTTTTCCAGACCCCCGCGGGCTCATCCAGGAGTTTAATTCCAATTAAAGGATCAAAGGCGTAATCCAGATCAATCACCAGAGCATTGTTCCAGTCATAGAGCCAGCCCCCGAGAGCGTGGCCCGTGGTGAAATTGAGATTCCCTTCGATCTTATTTTGATGGAGGAAGGCGATGTCTTCGGCCCGGGCCTTTAAATAATCTGTAAGAAGAAGAGGAATGTCGGAATCCATCGCGACCCAATAGCCTGTTTCAGGGTAGTACCAAGTCGGGCGCTTCTCTTTTTCCTGGAGAAGAAAATTTTTGATCCCCGAAAAATCTTTGTTCCCGTACATCGGTGCTTTCTTATCCAGAAGCCCATAGAACATGACCGTGTGAGGGAGAATTCCCACCCCACTGTTAGCGTGCTGGGGGAGAAAATTATAATTTCCCCATTTCTCAGAATGCTGATTGCTCGAGACGTGGACTTTCGTGAAGAGAGCAATTTTCTTTTCCGTGAGAATTTTTTCTGAGAGATTTAACCACTCAAGAGTCCGCTCGTAATTTGTCGGAGTAAACTCACTGGTTCCAGCTTCGAGAACGACGTAAGACAAGGGGAGGGCGCGGGTGAGTTTTTCGAGTCCCTTTTCAATACTTTTTTCTGCCCCCCAACCCGAGATCGATTGCCACAGAGAGAGAAGCTTGTAACTCTTCTGCTGCTGAAGTGCGATGCCGAGTGACACTCCGGTATAAATGCCTAAGGTGCGAGCGTAGGCAAAGGGCGGGCCCAAATTTTTTCGAATGCGCTCTAAGGGAACGCGCACGAGACTAATGTCCACGAGGTTTTGCTGGTTGCGCGCGAGCCAACGCATGGTTTTCATCGTGATCTCAGAATTTCCTTTCGGCTGAAGGATTGCTTCCATCCATTCTGAAGGATGAAGTGTATGG
>CANETG010000308.1 GCA_947440875.1 Bacteriovoracaceae bacterium | reverse complement strand
TTCGAGGTGTTAGACTTTGGAGGTATTGGACATAAGCTTGAGATCGATCGTTTTTATGGGCAGTGAAGGTTCTTAGCTGATGCTGGCGATACTCTTCCCCCGTCCTTCCGTGGAAAATCTCTTCTCCAAATGGATGAACCTTGAATCCATCTCTCAAACTTAAGGAGAGAATTTGATAATACTGTCCATCTTCAAAGACTAGAGTTTCACGGTCTAAAAAGAAGGAAGAATGATGAAGCTTAAGTCTCAAAGAAAGAATATCTCGATGGGGAGAGACGACGAGATCATCAATACTGCTCAAAGACGGGAGGAGATGTTGATAAATGTCTAAGATTTCCTTTCCCCCCATACCAGCTATAAAAATTAGTTTCTTGACCGGATTGAGCTGTATGTCTTGTCCTCTCGTTCTATGAATACTCAAGAAATCTTTGTTTTTAGTAATATACGAATTTATATGGCTTGTTAAAGTATCGATGACTTTAGCACTTGGATCAACCAAATGAATTTGGGGAGGAATAGGCAGATCAAGAAACGATAAACCAAGAAGACCGTGGTCACATCCTATGTCCCAAATAGATTGGTGGTCACGGTAATGAGCACGCAAGGTGCGAAGTCTCTCTGAAAGTGCCACTCCACCCTACTCTGAAAGTAATGACTAAAAGAAATCGTTGTAGTTCTGGCCGTACTTATGGTCAAGGTCTTCAGTAAAATACTTGCGGACAAAAAACTGTCCACTTCTCACCGTTTCGATGAATCCATAATTTTCGAGAGTACGAACGTGTTGATGAAGATCCTCAATCGAGAGGTGAAGAAGGGAAGACAGATCGGTCAAAGAATTCATAGGACCGATCCCATGATTTTTGTAAAGATTTGCCCGGCACCAGACCTGCCGATAAAGATGCATAAGAAGAGATATTTCATGCCGATTTAATTTAAATTTTTGGAGAACGTCGTCAAAAAACAAATCGGGAATTTCAGACGCTACAGGTGTACTTAAAGGCCGAATTCCCGATTTCTGAACATCGTTTTCCTTGCGCTTTCGAGAATGAAATTGAGAAAGAATTGACCGGATGTCTTCCATAAGAATACCTCCAGCTCTTATTTTAAAGGAAAAGGTGAAAAATTCAATAGAAAGCACGAACAGGCCATCTCCGCCCAATAAACTCAAGCTTTAGCCTCAGACACCGATAAGAGAGGAGTATGAAATATGTTCCTCTGCTATTCGTCCTCGTCCAGATCATCTCCTGCACGGGAATCACGCTCGAGAAACATCCATTATTAGGCAAAAAAGTAAAACACATTTTCCCCCTCGAACAGAGTAGCGAAAAGCTCGCTCACCTTAAGATTCTTGAAAGACATTTTCTTCATGAAAATAACAAAATGAAACTTTCTATCACTCGGGGAATGATCATGGAATTGAATGGGACTCCACTTAAAGCGACGAATAAAGCGCCCCCTAATCTTAAGGCACTAGAAAAGAACCAGAACTTCGTTGCCCTCCAAATGACCATCGAGCACCTTTCTCATCGCGCAGAGTTTAAGCTCTTAAACAGACACAGTGCCTTTCACAAAAGACCGTAAATCTGCTAGAATCGGATCAAAGGTAAACTAGCCATGTCTATCAGAATCTGCTTCATTCTATTAATCCTCATTGCCTGTTCGACGGATAAAAAATCTGTCAAAACTCCAAGCATGCAGCCGAAAGAATTTTCCCGTGGAGAAATCATCCTTGCCACTGGGCTTCTGACAAAAATTTTCGATGGCGAAATGGGCCCCATCGAATGCGTCCCTGACAATGACGAAGCATCTCTTCTCCTGCGGACAATTCGCCCTCGAATGGAAATGACGGAAGATGATCTTGAGGCCCTTCTTGATCAAGAAGAAGAAGTCAAAAAGCTCATCGCGACCTGTGATCAAAATTGTACTTGTGTTTACATCGACGATCTTCTTCGCGAGCATCTCGTCAACATAGGACCAGGACTGAGAAAAATTCTGACCCAGAAAAAGTCGGAAAAAGAAATCAACCGTTGCATGGCGTTTGTTCAGCATACCTTCTGTCAGTCCGAGCTTTATCGAACACTGAACTCAGAGAAAGCAGATTTTAGTTTTGAAGAAGGAGCGCTTTAAGCTGTTGCGTTCTTTTGATTCCATTCATCACACCAGCTTTCAGAACCTCGTCCAGATTTTTATTTCTCCACTCCTCAAGGACAGCAATTGTGACTCCCCCTTTGGAAGTGACATTCCTTATCATCTGAGACAGTGAATCTTTTCCCACCGACGCTGCTGATCCAGTAAGCACGGCCTTCACCAGATCTTCTCGCTCGGTTTCAGTGAGAGACTCAAAACTCAGGGCCAAGGTTTTGGCGAATTCATAAAAAAGGGCGGGGCCCGAACCAGTCAGGAGAGTGAGCTCTTCAAGCTCTTTTTCAGGAAGGACCTTAACCAGACCCAGTTGAGAAAACAATTCCTCAGGCATTTTAAGATGTGCTTTTGAAGAGGAGCTCATCAGAGTGACACCGGATCTATACGCCACCGGAAGATTTGGCATCACCCGAACAAGATGAGAAACCTTCAACATTTCTTTTTGCGATTTCTCGGGAATCGCCGCAAGAAGGCTCATGACGGGAAAATCGGGAATAGTGATCTCTTTTAACTGCTGAGGTTTAAGAACCAGAAGGATCCATTCGGGGTTGGGGAAGTCGGAGAGTTTTTCTAGGTAATGGAGTCCGAACTTTTCGGCCAGCCGTTTGGCCGAGACGCCGGACTTCGAAACGATTCCCCAAGAAGACAGGTCATTTACCGTCGCCCCTTCGGCCGACAAACCAGTCAAGATGCTTTCAACCATGTTCCCCGCGCCGACGACGAGGACTCTCATGTTGAAAGCTCAAGGGGAGCACCGTGCCTCATGGTATTGATCGCAAGGGATCTCGTCCAAACCAGTTGATCAAGAACCATTTGCGGTTGAGTCATCGAAACACCATCTGCTTCGGAGAGAATTTTCCGCATCTCTTTAGTGAGGGATTCCCCATCCAAGATATCGCTATAAAGTTCTTTGTGCATTTTCACGTAAGAGCCAGCGTAGACAAAACTGTAGTGCGGAGAACGCAGATGAGTCTTGAGCGCCGTCGGTGACATCATCGCCACATCAAGGTTTGACTTCGAGAAGCCAGACTTCCACGCGATGTCGAGAATACTTTTCCACGTTTCATAAGCTTCAGCAGTCAGAGCGACAATCGAAATACCTGACCCCAAGGCCAAGGCGCCGAGGAAGTACTGAAGCGCCTTCACGCCAGGGCGACCCGA
>CANETG010000307.1 GCA_947440875.1 Bacteriovoracaceae bacterium | reverse complement strand
TTCAGTGGTGATTGTTGAATCCACAATCAGACCAGGAACGATGGAAGATGTCGTTCGTCCTATTTTTAAACGGAGAGGAAAAAGAGTTCATCTTGTTCATTGTCCCGAGAGAGCGATTCCGGGAAATACTTTGCACGAGTTGATTTTCAATGACCGGCTCGTCGGAGGAGTGGATAAGCAATCGACACAACTTGCCATGGAGCTTTATAAAAGTTTCTGTAAAGGAGTTGTTCATGAAACGACCGCTAAAGTTGCTGAAGCCTCTAAGCTCATGGAAAATACATTCCGCGATGTCAATATCGCGCTGGCAAACGAGTTCGACGAAGTCCTTTCAGAATATGGAATTGATTCCCGGGAAGCCATCCGTCTCGCTAACAAGCACCCACGTGTGAATATTCTTCAGCCTGGCCCCGGAGTCGGAGGCCATTGCATTGCGGTTGATCCGTGGTTTCTGGTTGAGGAAACGAAGGCCGGAAATCTTATCCGCACAGCTCGAAAGATTAACGATGAGCGCCCCATGAAAGTTGCTTCTCAGGTTCTAGAAATGACTCGAAAGTTTGGAAAGAACGTTGTGGTTCTTGGAGTCGCTTATAAAAAGAATGTAGATGACGCCCGGGAAACTCCTGCATTAAAGGTTGTCGAAAATCTTTTGAGCCATGGTCTCAATGTGAAAATCCATGATCCCTTTGTTAAAGAGTGGGATCATCAGCTTAGTCCCTTCGACGAAGTAAAGAGTTGGGGAGATGTTTACGTCCTCGTGACCGATCATGATTTCTATAAAAGTTTTGACTTCAATAAAGAACGAATGCTCGACACCAGGGGGCTGTTCTGGAAAGAGCCTTGAAATTCCTTGAGTCCGTACGCGTTCCATGGATTTTGGGTTTGGTCATATCAGCTTTTCTAGGGGTTGGAGTAAGCTATTCCAAATTCTATATTGTTCACCCGTTTTTGCTGACAGCACCCGTGTTTCTCCTGTTTATGCTGCTTCATTCTTCTTTCAAAGAATTTATGAAAACGTATTGGGGGGCCATATTCTGGGCAGCCTATTTTATTCTTTCGATCAGCTGGAGTGAGAATAGAAAAGCGGCGAGTCTCTATGCGGTTATGGTAGTGATGGGAGTTTTGATCGTAGTTTCGACCTCAGTCATGAAAGATCAACTTCCTAAAATCCTAAAAATCCTTGGGTGGCTGACAATTATTTCCTTGGGGCTTGGTTTACTCGAAGCCTTTACCCCTTTTCGTTATCCCATCTCGAAGTTTTCACCGCTGGCGGGATTTTTTAATAAGTCTATCGTTCAGGACGATCTCTCCGAACCATATCCCACCGCATTTTTCTGGACCACGAATAATTTTTGTTTTGTTCTTCTTGTGGCACTTCCTTTTTTTACTCTGCTAAGAAAGAGGTGGCAGGAATTGATGATTCTAACTTTAACCACATTACTGGTTTTGAAGTGCAGTTCCAGAGGAGTGTTGGCCCTTCTGAGTGTCTATATCCTTATTAGAGGAGCCTCTTTTATATTGAAAGGTTATCAAGTCAAAAAAATATTTCTCGTACTTTCGTCTATCCTTATTATCTTCATTCCCCTGAGTTATTTTTCACTTTCCCATGACAATGTTCTTGAGCTGAAATCATTTGGAGCAGTTTGGAAACGACAGACCGCTGTCTATTCATCTTTCATTACAGGTGATAAATACGACTCCTTAGATAGGACCCGCCGGGAAGTCATGCTTCAGGAAACGATAGAGCTTTGGAAGGATCACAAACTCTTTGGGGCCGGTGGGGGACAGTTGGCAGGAAAAACTACGATTTTTAAATCGAAATCCCTGGATCTTTCTACGCCTCACCACTACTGGGCAGAGCTTTTAGCGTTTGGGGGAATTTTCTTTGTTAGTATTCTGATGACCTGGTTTATCTTTCTATTTAAGAAACTGGGGGAAGTTTCTTCTGAGCTTAGTACCCCGGCCCGAACATCATTCGTTTTATTTATTCTTGGAGCTCCAGCGTGCTCTACGTTAGTTTACTTCTTTCCTGCTTGGCTTTTCCTGGGACTGATTGCTCTCATTGCTAGCAAGGCTAATTTTTCTTTTCGAAATAAAGAACAGAATGAAACCAATCTTGGGAACGACCCATACTCCAACGTAGCAAATTAAGGTTTCTACCGGCCCGAAATGCTTTGCCGCCAGCCATAGTGTCGCAAGGGATAACAACTCAGTAAAAATGTTTGTGGCAAGAACGAAGCCTTGTTGGCACGTAAGTATGGCGACTTTTTCTATCGTCGAATACACCAGAGTCAGAAAGTATACGGGTGCCAGAATACGGATATAAGTTCCAGCGGCTTCCCATCGTTCACCAAAAAGTGGTCTTATGGCATAAGGAGCAAGGATGCTTCCTGCGATGAAGCATCCTGCAATAATAAGGCTTACATAGAAGAAATAAAGGTAGGTCGCTTTTTGTTCATCTACGCTCTCATCCTCACTTAGTTTCCGATAAATAATATTAGAGATTGAGTTTCCTAAGAAGATCACAGGAGTTTTAAGTAGCTTAAGAGCAAGTACAACCATTCCCAGTACACCCGGTCCCATCGTTTTCAGAATTACTGCATTGAGAAGAAGGTCTTTTCCTTGGTTGACCAAAAGGATGGGAAGATTCTTCTGCGGAAGATCTTTGTTCTCAGTGATTGAGCTGATGATGAGCCGCGGATCAATTCTTAACTTCAAATTGCGACGTTGTATAAAATAGAAGAGCAAGGGAAGAGTTACCAAGGCCTGCCCGGTAAATGCACCTAGGACCAAACCCCTCTCATCATTCAAGAACAAGGCCAGTAGGATTTTCATCCCATTAATGGAGAGAGCGAAAAGGATCTTCGTTTGAGCTATGAACTTGTACTCACTGTTTCGATTGAGTAACCAGATAAGAGATTCATAAGTCATTATGGAGAAGGCCGAAAGAGGAAGAATCAGATAGATGCTTTTATCAGAATTCAGAGCACTAATTCCTGCAAGTATCAGAAAGAAGCAGGTGCCGAAGCATCCTAATGTTAAAATCCCAGAAAATAGCCGGGAGGCTTCTTCCTCAGTTCTTTTAAAAATTAAAGCAGCATCAAGACGTAAAGAAAGTAAGAGGGCCATCAACGCAGAAAGAAGATTTAGCATCTCACCTTTCCCGAAAGCTTCGGGAGAATAAAATCGTGTAAGGATAGGAGTCATGGCGAGGGTCAGAATTGACGCCATCGCAGTACCGGAACTGAGAGTTAAAATGTGACGGGTAAGAGAACTCATTAGTACTTATAGCAAGGGATCGGAG
>CANETG010000306.1 GCA_947440875.1 Bacteriovoracaceae bacterium | reverse complement strand
GTGACGCTTACGTGGACCATCCGGCTTTCGGTGCCGCCGTTATGGGCCGGATTTTTGAAAGCCTGGGTCTCAAAGTTGCGATCATCGCTCAACCAAATTGGCGCGATGACCTTCGTGATTTTAAAAAATTCGGAAGGCCAAAATATTTCTTCGGTGTGACCTCCGGAAATATGGATTCGATGGTCAATAAGTACACCGCCGGTAAGCGCCTTCGTTCCGACGATGCCTATACTCCCGGTGGGTCACCGGATTTTCGCCCGGATTACGCCACAACTGTTTACACTCAAACGTTGAAGAAACTTTTTCCTGACACACCTGTGGTCATTGGGGGAATTGAAGCGTCTCTTCGGAGAGTGACTCATTACGATTTTTGGTCAGATAGGCTTATGCCAAATATTCTCACATCTAGTGGTGCTAATCTATTGATTTACGGCATGGGCGAGCAACCCATCCGGGATGTCGTCAAGTATCTTCAGCGAGGGACTCCCTTTGAGAGCTTGAAAACAATTCCCCAGACGGCGTTTCTGATCGACGGTGATGAACTCCCAAAAAATAAACAGTGGGATACTTTCGAACTCACAAGCCACGAAGAATGTCTCGTGGACAAGAAAAAGTATTCTCGAAATTTCATGCACGTGGAAGTCGAGAGTAATAAACAATTCGCCAGACGTCTGACCCAAAAAGTGGAAGGCAAAACTCTCGTCATCAATCCGCCGTATCAGACCATGACGGAAAAAGAGATCGATTCCTCGTTTGATCTTCCGTACACCCGACTCCCGCATCCGAAGTACAAAGACAGGGGCCCCATTTCTGCCTTCGAGATGATCAAGTTTTCGGTGAACACTCACCGCGGCTGTTTCGGTGGTTGCAGCTTCTGTACGATCTCGGCCCACCAGGGGAAAATGATTGCTTCGCGCTCGAAAAAATCGATCATGAAAGAAGTCGATGCGATCGTGAAAATGCCTGACTTCAAAGGTTACCTCTCAGATCTCGGTGGACCATCGGCGAACATGTACCAGATGAAAGGGATTGATCAGGATCTCTGTGATAAGTGTGCAGCACCGTCGTGCGTGTTCCCGCAGATCTGTCATAACCTTGATACTAATCCTGAGAAAATGACGGAGCTCTATAAAGAAGTCTCGAAGCATCCGCAGGTAAAAAAGGCGTTTGTTTCTTCGGGCCTTCGGTATGATCTGATGTTTGATCCACGTTCCACTCACGCCAAAGAGGACGAAAATTACGTCGAGCAGCTTGTTACCCACCACGTCTCCGGGCGCCTCAAAGTTGCTCCCGAACACACTGAAGATGATGTTTTAAAATTCATGCGAAAACCTGCGTTCCATTATTTTGAAACCTTCAAAAAACGTTTCGAAGAAGTTTCGCGGAAAAAAAGTCTGAAGCAAGAAATTATTCCCTACTTTATTTCGAGTCACCCGGGATGCACGCCCGAGGATATGGCAAAGCTTGCAGCGAAAACGAAAGCTCTCGGATACAAACTCGAGCAAATTCAAGATTTCACACCGACGCCAATGACGGTGGCGACTGAAATTTATTATTCCGGATATCATCCGTATACACTCAAGCCCGTGCAAACAGCCATTTCCCTTGATGATAAGACCAAGCAGAGGAATTTCTTTTTCTGGTACAAACCTGAGAACAAAACCTTTATCCGAAACTATCTTTCTAAAGCAAAGATGTTCGATACGATGAAGGACCTCTTCGGATGAGTTGAAGTGACGAGCGCGGCACGTTAAGTCTTCCCATCCTCATCATCTCCTTTGACCAGTACTGTAAAATTTCATTGGCCTCTACAGTTTCCAGAGCGGGTGGCCTTCACGACCCGGTCGTTTTCAAAATGAAAGATGTACGTGCAATTGATTCGGTTTCCGTTAAATAACGGATAACAAGGGATGACTGCGCATCTGGCGGGACTGGGGATGGGGTCAGAATCGCGGTAGGTAATTTTTTTTTCTTCTGTTTTCGGAGTCAGGTGAGAAAAAGAGATTTTCACCTCATCGCGCCTTTTACCCAGCCAATTTTCTAGATTTTCGGAGGGCGGCCCTTTCACACTTGCGCAGGAAATGAGGAAGAAGAAGAAAAATTGTTTGGTGAACACTTTCATTTGGATGAGACTAATCCAGATTATCCCCAACATTCAAGACCGGTAATCCTTAACACATCGAATGAGAACGGCTATAGTCTCCGCATATGACAACTCTTCTCACACTGCAAAATTTAAACCTTCAGTACCCCCATAAGATCATCTTTAAAGATGTCACTTTTACGCTCAATCAGGGGGATAAAATTGGCGTCTTGGGTCTCAACGGACACGGTAAATCTTCGCTCTTTAAAGTCATCGCCGGAGTCGTGACGCCGGATAATTCCGTGCCTCCCTTTATTTATGATAAGAATAAAGATTTTTCTTATTTCTATGTTCCCCAGGAGCTTCCCGCTTTAGGAGACTGGGATATTGAAAATTATTTCTACGAGTTCTATCCGGTCATGCGGGAGCTCAAGAAAAAACTCAACGTCATTGATGAGAGTCTATCTCAGGGCGTGGGGGACTTTGAAAAGCTTGTGAATCAACAGTCGGTGATTTACGACGAGCTAACAAAACTTGGCGAAGATAAAGTTCATGCTCAGTTTGTGAGTTATCTGAAGTTTTTTGGGGTTGATAATCTCACCCGTAACATGGCAACTCTCTCGGGTGGAGAGCAAAGAAAGGTCGCCCTTTCTTTGGGTCTCTCAGCGCCGCAGGAACTCATCCTTTGGGATGAGCCGACTAACCATCTTGATCTAGAGACCATCGAAGATTTTGAAGACGAGCTCACCGGCTCTCGTAAAACGTTCATGATCATTTCCCATGATAGGAGCTTACTTAGTAACGTCGTGGACCGGATCATTCACATTCAGCGTGGGAAACTGCGCTCATTTACGGGAACCTACGAGCAGTATTTGGATTTTCTCATCGAAGATCAAAAACGCCGTGAAAAAGAACTCGATAAACTCTCCAACTATAACCGCCGGGAAACGGCGTGGATTCAAAGGGGAGCTAAAGCTCGTCGGACGAAATCGAAAAAGCGCATCGAAGATTACGGCACACTTAATAAAGCGATTCAGGATCTGAAGGCACAAGCACACAAGTCCGTATCGCTTAATCTTCAGGCTTCAGGAAGAAAAACGAAGATTCTCTTTAATGCTGAAAACCTTGGCCTCAAATTCGGCAATCGAGAACTCTTTAAGAACCTCAACTTCACAATCGCCAAGGGTGATAAGATCGCTCTCATGGGCCGAAACGGGACAG
>CANETG010000305.1 GCA_947440875.1 Bacteriovoracaceae bacterium | reverse complement strand
CATTGAGGCAATGAAAATCATGAACGAAATCGACGCAGATATCGCAGGTGAAATTGTTGAGATCTGTGTAGAAAACGAATCTCTAGTTGAGTACGGTCAGCCACTCTTCAAGATCAAACCATAATGAAAGTCGAAGCGAAGAAGTTCAAAAAAGTCTTGATCGCTAATCGCGGAGAAATCGCCATCCGTGTGATCAGAAGTTGCAAAGAACTTGGCATTGAAACAGTTGCCATCCATTCCACCGCGGATGAGGATTCGCTGCACGTGAAGATGGCTGATGAATCCGTCTGCGTAGGACCTGCAAAATCGAAAGATTCTTATCTCAATATTCCTCAAATCCTTTCTGCTGCTGATATTACTGGCGCAGATGCCATTCATCCTGGTTATGGTTTTCTCTCAGAGAATGAAGATTTCGCCGAAGCATGTGCCAAGTGGGGCATCACATTCATCGGCCCTTCAGTCAAATGTATCCAGTCTATGGGTGATAAGATCGAATCTAAAATCACTGCAAAAAAAGCAAAAGTTCCGACCCTTGAACCTATCTATGTCAAAGATGTTGATGAGGCTCAGATCACTAAAGAAGTTCAGAGAATGGGTTTCCCGGTCCTGATCAAAGCTTCCGCTGGTGGCGGTGGCCGTGGGATGAAGCGAATTGAAAATTTCGATGAGCTTTGGCCGGCCCTTTCGCGGCTTCAGGAAGAAGCGAAAGCAGCTTTTGGTGATGGCACACTTTTTATCGAAAAATACATCACGAACCCAAGACACATTGAAGTTCAGATTCTCGCCGACAGACACGGCAACGTGATTCACCTCGGCGAACGTGACTGCACTATTCAAAGACGCTTCCAAAAAATTCTAGAAGAGGCTCCTTCTCCCGTTCTCACTCCGAAAGTGAGAGAGGAAATTTGTACCGCAGCGGTCCGTTTAGCCAAGTTCGTTGATTACGATTCAGCTGGAACCGTTGAGTTTCTTTATGACCTCGATACAGAAAAATTTTATTTCATGGAAATGAATACTCGGATCCAGGTAGAACATCCGGTCACTGAGGGGCGCACTGGTGTTGATCTTATTTCCGAGATGATTCGTCACGCTCAAGGTGAAGTCAGTCGATTTAAACAGTCCGATATTATTTTTCGCAACCACGTGATCGAATTTCGTATTAATGCGGAAGATCCTAAAACGGGCATGCCATCACCTGGGCACATCACGCATTATCACAGACCTGGAGGCATCGGCGTTAGAACAGATGACTTCATTTATACGGGATATACTGTACCTCCACACTACGACTCTATGATTTCAAAAATTATCGTCCAGGCAGATAATCGCGCTAATTGTATTACTCGCGCCAAGCGAGTGCTCGACGAAACGGTTGTGAGTGGAATCAAAACCAACATCGATCTTCACAAGAGTATCCTGAATGATCCTGACTTTGTTTCGAGCCAGTTTTCGACCAATTATTTAGCGAAAAAACTCATTTGAAAGTATAATAAAATTAAGCGTTTAATGTCATAGGAAGGGCATTTGAAGGACTTAATTGAATCCATTCGGCAGATGATGGCCGAAGAGAATTTTACCAGTGCTGAATCAGCACTTGAGACGGCGTTGATATCTGCTCTTCCCATCGCAAGATCAGAATTGATTACGCTTTACTTAGAAACTCTCATCCATCAACAAAAAATTCTCCCTGATCACCTCGTTACTGAAGTGATCAATTTTCTTTGGGATCAGAATCCTGATCAGGCAATCCTAACTTTCGAAAATGCCAGCTCATCGATCAAAAGATCTCACGACACGCGAATCCTTTTTTTTCAAATGAAGCTTGCAGAGAAGCGCGGTCACATTCAGTTACTCCACCGCCTTATTTCCGAATATCAATTAAGACTCTATGAAAAAAGTATTCCGTCAGTGCCTTCTTTGATCACAGGGCTCATTCAGAAATATTTTCGAGTTGATTTCCAGTTACAGCTTCAAGACCTGGCCCTAACACTCCTGCGGAAAGATATTGCCGCTGCAGAAAAGAAGATTGAAAAACTGATTCTTGAGGCCCATGAAAAATCAGGCCCAAAAATTCTTCGTGAAAAGCTCGAATCGCTTTTAAAAATTCTTTCCGTTCAGACGGATAAGGGTCATCTGGAAATTTACCAAAGTCTCATTCAGATCATGGTAAGCGGACTGTCAGAGAAAAAAGATTTCAAGCGAATGGCAGAGTTAGTGATTTATTTTCAAGACTTCCGTTTCAGTCTGATGATCATGCAGACTCTGGTTCGCCAAAATTATTTAGACATCGCAACAGACTATGCTCGTGAACTGTCACAGGCAAAGGACTATGATTTTGTTTTTGTTGCCAAACACTTCTCTGAATTGAAAAGGTACTTTGTCACGATCACTAAGCCGGTCACTCGGACTCAGTCCTGGGAATCGCCAGATCTATCTCTGTCTGAAAAACAAGAACAGTTTCTCTACCTCTCAGAGAATCCGGAACGCTCTCAAGACGAAGTTCTATTGATTAAATTAGTGAAAAATCAAAGCTACGGAGATGCTACACTTTTAGATCTAGCTGTAAGTTTTATACAAAGTGAGCTTCCGAAAGTCGCACTCGCTTCGGCGATGATCGTTCATTCTCGAACGACTGATGTAAGGATAAAGTTGAAGGCCGCTTATTTAGCACTGACTTCGCTTCTCCAGTGCGGTGATTATAGACAGGCATTGGATTTGGCACTCGAATCAATGACGCTCGTTCAAACTACGGATGATTTACTTTCTTTTCTTTACTGTGAAGCCGAAGCCTACCTACGGCTAGATATGAAAAAGGAAGCGAAACAAATTCTCAAAAAAGTTCTTTCGATAGACTCTCAATACCGTATGGCCCGAGAAAGACTCGAGAAAATCGAATGAGATTTAAAAGTGTGCTTGGAGCTATTCTTTTTATTCTATTTGCTTCCATTGCTGCAATCGTTGTTTTTATCCATACGAATTCATTCGGTAATTTAATAACAAAAGTAATATCAGACCTCTCACTCAAGAAGACAAATACTCATATTAGCATCCGAAATATTGATATCTCACTATTTCCTCCGGGGATCGAATTGAACCGTGTCAAATTCAAAAAGAATATTGGCCCTGATGAAACTCTTTTTGCGGAATTAGGAAAACTCGGTTTTTACATAAGCCTGATTGAGCTCGAAGAAAGAAAACTGACTTTCGGAGAGATTCGTATTTCCGATTCTGTCATCGACTACGATTTCCCCAAAAAAGAAGAAAAGACCACAGAAATTGATCGCGAGCTCATCAATAAAATTTTTG
>CANETG010000304.1 GCA_947440875.1 Bacteriovoracaceae bacterium | reverse complement strand
GAGTAAGAGAGATTTGTCACAAGAAGTTGAGAAGGTCCTTCTTTATCAAATTTTGGAGATGGATAGTAATCAGAAACAAGAAAATCCAAAAGAGGATCCATGATCCCTTCTCGGCGATTTTTATCTTTTGAAACATAAGCATTACGACCTGAACCGTAATAGAAAGGAATATCAAGATCGATTTCATGCCCAGATTCAGAGGCGAGCTCTAAAAGAAGATCTTCCACTTCTCTTTGAACTTCATCAATCCGTTCATCGGCACGGTCAACCTTGTTAATGAACACACCAACGTGAATGCCGCGCTCAAGAGCTTTAGAAAGCACGAAACGAGTTTGAGGAAGAGGTCCTTCTGAAGCATCAACGAGCAGAAGAATACCATCCACCATCATAAGAGATCTTTCCACTTCACCACCGAAGTCGGCGTGACCGGGAGTATCCAGAAGGTTTACCTTTGTGCCTTTCCAACGGATAGCACAGTTTTTAGCTTTAATTGTAATTCCGCGCTCGCGCTCGAGCTCACCTGAATCCATCACACGCTCTTGCACTTGTTCGTGGGCCGAGAATGTTCCAGAGTACTTTAAAAGTTGGTCAACAAGAGTCGTTTTACCGTGGTCCACGTGGGCCACAACGGCAATGTTCTTTAAATTCATGAATGTCCTCATTTAATGAAATATGAATGGCTGCACTCTACACTAGCTCTTGGAAAATGACGAGTTATAGTTCTAGGGATTTGAATTATTTACACTAAAATCACAATGAATTTCCAGGGACTTATAGGACAAAGGGTCTTACCATAATTATTTCATCTGCCCTTGGTATTGGCCGAAATGAACGCCAAATAAATTCCTATCGATGCTCTAATCGGATTAACTGAGCAGGCCTTCCTGCTTCATGATACTCAAAGCACATTTGACCCCATCTACAGCTGCCGAAGTTATCCCTCCAGCATAGCCAGCTCCTTCACCACATGGATAAAGACCTTTATGGGATTGAGAAATAAGACTTTCCTTATCTCGAATAATTGTCAGTGGCGCAGAAGTTCTTGTTTCAGGAGCAATGAGAAGACCATCCTCGTAGATAAAACCCGGAAGATCTTTATTGAATTCTTCCAGCCCTTTTTTAAGATGTTCAAGAATAAAGGCCGGAAAAATCTCTCTTATATCGGCCTTAAAAATTCCTGAAGGGCTAGAAGTTTTAGGAAGTGGTTTATCATTCAGCTTGCCTGTCATAAACTCTTTAATCGTCATCGCCGGAAGCTCTCTGCCCGTCGCAAATTTCTTTGAAAGAGCGAACGCCTTTTGTTCAATCTCATGCTGAAAGCGAAGACCGGCCATCAGATCTTTATCTTTTAAATCTTTTTCCGATTTTACTGAGACCACGAGAGCAGCATTTGACCAAGGTGAATTGCGGGCATAGTTACTCATGCCATTAACAACAATCCCTTCTTTTTCCGTTCCAGAGGAGAGAACGTAACCCCCCGGGCACATACAAAAACTATAAACACCATGATCAGTCCACTTATCATGCCAACTTAAACGGTAGCGGGCCGAGCCCATTTCCGGCGCCTCACAAAATTTTCCATGCTGGAGTTGATCTATATAACGCCGAGGGTGCTCCACTCGAACGCCCACAGCAAAGTCCTTATGTTTCATGGCAACTTTGATATCGGCCAGGTGCTGATAAAGATCCTGGGCCGAGTGACCAGTGGCCAGGATCACATGATCTGAGAAAATTTTCTCTCCATCACTCAGCTTGACACCAATGACTTTGTCACCTTCTGTGATGAGTTCTTCGACTTTTGTATTATGACGAATTTCACAATTCTGAGATCTCAGCCAGTTTGAAATATGAGTAATAATCCCTCGGATTTTATTAGATCCAAGATGGGGATTAGAAATATAGGCCGTATCAGGAGGGGCACCAAAATCAACAAACTTTTCCATCACATACTGAACGAGATCAGACTTAATGCGAGTAATGAGCTTACCATCAGAAAAAAGTCCTGCTCCTCCCTCACCATAACAAACATTTGTTTCAGGATCGAGTTCTCCGTAACGCCAAAATTTTGCGATGTGAAGCATGCGCTTACTGGCATCATCTCCTCGCTC
This sequence comes from Bacteriovoracaceae bacterium, assembly GCA_947440875.1. GTDB lineage: Bacteria > Bdellovibrionota > Bacteriovoracia > Bacteriovoracales > Bacteriovoracaceae > Peredibacter. Next base: position 1,200 of record CANETG010000304.1, on the reverse strand, counting down.
TAAGACGAGGGACGGGATCCCATGCTCAGCTAATCTGACAGCACAAAATAAACCACCCGGGCCGGCACCAATGATGATTGGCCGTTGCTTCAAGGGAGAAAATTTTGGAAAAGACTCTTGCTGAGGATAAGTATCATTTTTTGAGACGAGGGCCTCAATGATGTAAAGAAAGACAGGTCTCTTTCCCCGAGGAGCGCCTCGAGCATCTAAACTTTTTGAGATAGTCCGATACTCGCGTATTTCGGGGTAGGCATTTTTAATATAGGTTTCAGCATCCACATCAAAGGGAAGCTGGAATTGATATTTCTTAGACATATTGCGGTTTTTACATTATGCGCAACCAAAAATCAAAGTTATTCTTGTGGTGTTCTCAATTGAAACTTAAAGCATTATAGTTAAGCCCATGAAGATCGGTTTACTCATCATTGGAAATGAAATTTTAGAAGGCAAAATCACGGACTTAAACACCCGATCACTTGCTCTCTTTCTCCGTGGCCTTCATCTTGAACTTGAAACAACCCTGACTGTTCAAGACACGGAGAACGCCATTAAAAATGGCCTAAAATCGCTTTTTGATCAGTGTGATGTGGTTGTGACCTCTGGCGGCCTTGGGCCAACTCGCGATGATCTGACCAAAGAAACCATGGCTTCTTTTTTCAATAAAAAAATTGCTTTCTCTGAAGACTCTTATCAGATTGCCCTAAAAAATTATCAACGCTTCAATCGGCCCTTTGAGAACAAGCAGCATGGGTATTGCTTTTTACCTGAGGGTTTCACCGCTTTAGAGAATACCACCGGATTTGCTCCCTGCTTATTTGCTGAATTCTCTGGAAAATTTCTCCTTTGTGGCCCAGGAGTTTCTCGAGAGTTCAACAGTCTACTCAATGATCATTTTGAGAACGTCATTTTATCTCGCTTCCCTAAAAATAATCATGTAATTGAAAGTTTCACCGCCAGAACAAAAAGAATACCTGAAGAAAAAATTTTTGGAGAAGTAGATCCTTCTCTTTGGAATAAGCTTTCCGCCTATGGCACTGTAAGTTCTCTACCAACAGTGATGGGAGTGGATGTCGGAATTAAGCTTGTGGCCAAAAATAAGAATGAATTAGAATTGAAGAAAAAAGAAATTCTAGAAATTTTTAAAAGTTCCCCCCTTTCATCGGCGATCTGGCAATTTGGGAATACCCCGCTTGAAGAATT
>CANETG010000303.1 GCA_947440875.1 Bacteriovoracaceae bacterium | reverse complement strand
TTATAAGAAGGGTCTTTTTGAACTTGCCCAGAGGATCGATTCCGCATCGGCGCAGCTCTTCGGTGAAGAGGGCTTCGTGTACGAGACGACAAACGTGAAGGGTGCCAAAGTGAAGGCGAAGTATGATCTTCACCTTTCCATCTGCTTTGATAAAAAAACCGACGACAAAGAAAGAATTATTTCGTTCGTGAACTCGACTCCGACCTACGACGGCGGATTTCACCACGACAGAATCAAGCGCCTCTTCATTAATATGGTTAAAGAGAAGCTCGAAAGAACGGCAAAAAAAGACAAGCTCACTCTCGTTGATAACGATGTTCTTGCGGGGATGACGATGGTCATTGGGATCGTGATGCCCAACCCGCGATTTGAATCCCAGACCAAACGAAAGCTCGTCAGAGACGCACTTCTTGATAAGGCGATCGAGACCTTTATGGCCGATCAGATTCCTAAGTTCGTCAGAAAAAATCAAGAGCTCCTCGATCACATCATGGAACGCGCCAGATCGCGCCAACGATTGATGGATTTAAAGGACGCTTCTAAACTTGCCAAAAAAGGCAAGCGCCAAAGAGTGGAAAAACTCCTCGACGCCAACGAGCGCCGAGACCGCACCAAATGCACACTCTTTATTTGTGAAGGAGACTCCGCCATCGGTGGTCTTCGTTCGGCCCGCGATAAACTCTTTCAGGGGGGAATTGCCCTGAAAGGCAAGCCGATGAACGTTTCTCAAGCCTCGATTAAAGAGGTCCTAGAGAATCAGGAATTCGCTGACATCATGAGCTCAATTGGGCTGGCCATCGGTCAGAAAGTCGAAGAGAAAACTCACGATCTTCGGTTCACCAAGATCGTTTTCCTGGCGGACTCTGATGTCGACGGCGGTCACATTAATACCCTGCTGACGAATTTTTTCTTCACGTTCTGGCCCGAGATGTTTCAGCTCGGCATGATCCAAATCGCCAAAGCTCCGCTCTTTGAAGTGATTACGGATAAGGGGACGATTTACTGCGAGTCTGAAAATGAGTTGGAAAAATTAAAGGCAAGAAAAGACGTGAAGATTAAAGAGATCATGCGCAACAAGGGGCTCGGTGAGATGAGTGCGGAGGCCTTTAAGCACGTACTCAACCGGAAAGAGTTTACCAAGATTACTGTTAAAGACATGAAGTCTTCTAAAAACATGCTTGAAACTTGCTTCGGCAAGGAATCCCAATTAAGAAAAGATCTTCTGATCGACTCCGATGAAATTGACGTCGATCTTTCTAACATCATCGCGGGTGTGAAGGCAGATAAGAAAAAAGCAGCCAAAGACCGCGCGGCCCAAACGAGACACTAATGAAAGAGAATCAATCACTCCATTCGATGGCCGCAGTGCCGCTAGAAGCGCTGGTCAAAGAAGAATACAGAACCTATCAGATCTACACGCTGATGGACCGCGCGATCCCGTATCTCCAAGATGGTTTGAAACCGTCTCAAAGACGGATCCTTTTTACTCTGTGGAAAAATTCCAACAAAGGACTCATTAAAGTGAGTTCTCTGACGGGACTCGTTTTGACTCTCCATCCTCATGGACCTGCTTCCGTTGAGCAGTCCATCGTGAACCTCGCTCAGGACTATACTTTCTCGAATAATTATACCTTGATCGACAAGAAAGGATACTTCGGGGAAAGAATGGAAACACAGGCCGCAGCTGCCCGTTACATCGAATGTAAAAATGGAAAAGTCGCCGAGCTTCTCCTCTTTGATGACATGAATCAGGTCCAAATGGTCCCCAATTACGATGAAAAAGTGATGGAACCCGTTGGGCTTCTTCCCAAACTTCCGATCATGTTACTTAATGGTGCTGAGGGAATTGGAACTGGATTTTCTTCTGTGATTCCGAGTTTTAATCACGAAGACATCGTCAAAGCGATGATCTCGTTTGTTCAGACGGGAAAAATTAAAAAGATTAAGCCGTACTTCCGTCACTACACTGACAAAGTAGAGATCGATGAGAAGGGCCGGATCATGACTCGCATGAGCTTCAAGCAAGTGGGCGAGAAGATCTACATTACGGAAGTCCCTCGCGGGTACGATGCGCAGAAAATCTATCGGCATTTAAATAAGCATATGGATGCCGATTTCGTGAAGGATTACATCGATTCATCGGTCGATAACACGATCAACATCGAACTCATCTTCAAGCGCGGTCAAACTCCGACGCTCGAAGAAGTAGAAAAAACGATGGGAGTGACTTCTTCGATTGTTCCGAACTACACCCTGATTACTGAAAAAGGTGTAAAAGTCTTCCACACGGTGGAAGAAATCCTTGAAGTCTTCACGGTTCAGCGTGTCGCTGTGACCAAGCGTCGGTACGAGCTTCTCATTAAAGATTACGAAGACCGGCTCACAAAAAATAACGAAATCATCCGCTTCATTAAAGAGAAGCATTACGCGATCGCTGAGAAGAAGGCCAACCGTAAGGATTACGTCGATTATCTTTCGAAATCAAAATTCCTTTACGCCGAATACCTCGCTGACATGGCGATCTACCGCATGACCAAAGAAGAAGTGGAAAAGCGTCTGCTCCTCATTAAAGAAGAAACCTCTGCTCTCAATGAGTTTAGAAAAGTACTCAAATCTCCGGAGCTTCTGAAAAAGAAGCTCGTCGATGAACTCGAAGACGTTTCAGTGAAACTCTCTCAGATCATGGAAGATAAAGACAAAGAGAAGAAAAAGTCTCGGGAGAAAAATCCGAAGACTGCACCCACGAAAACTAGACAGTAAGAATCAAAGGCTCCTTCGGGAGCCTTTTTTTTGAGCGGCGTGCATGTCGTGCATGGGCATAACCATCGTCAGCGCATTCACGGTCGCCATTCCCATGGATTGAACTCTCGGACTGACCTGAGAGGGGATCGGGAGAAGATCGCGCAAGGATGGCCCAGGCGAGGACGGTAAAAAGGATAGGAAATAAGAGCAATCATTTCAATCATCGGTGCGACTGAGGACTTATTTCTGTCTCATTTTTTACGAAGTTGTCTTGTAACTTCTTCTTACCCTTCGTTCAGAAGGAAAATAAAATCTTTCTTGTAAGCAGTGATAATAGGTAGTGGAGTTTTCTACTCTACCAAAAGACACCAATTCCGCCGTTGACCGCATTGCTGGTGAATTCTCGCGTAGAGGTCCATTTCGATGTCATGTGGGAAAAATCGACTTTCATGAACCAGTTTCCGCCAATGTCGTAAGTCGCCCCTGTTGAATAGATGAGTCCATTCTGAGAGTCCCGAAACGACGCCTGAGAGAGGACTCCGTCGTCAGTCGTTACTTTACCGCGGACATC
>CANETG010000302.1 GCA_947440875.1 Bacteriovoracaceae bacterium | reverse complement strand
TTTGATATTGAGACCGGTAAAGGTTTTGACATCGAAGAAACCGATGGAGCGAAGTCTTTTGGCGAAATGTTGTCGGAGTCTATTGGCAAAGTAAATGCTATGCAGACGGAAGCAAACGTAGCGATGGAAAAACTCGCTTCGGGAGAGTCACAGAACTTGCATGAAACATTACTCGCAGTAGAGAAAGCGGACATCGCTTTCCGGACGATGAACCAGGTCCGCACGAAAGTAATCGATGCGTACCGTGAAATTATGAAAATGCAGATCTGATCATAGGAATTGATCAGTACCGTTGGGCCAGGAGGGTTCCTTGGGATTAATATTTCAAAACTTCGTTGATTTCTTTAAGTCACTCAGCATGTTCCGACGTATCGGTCTTCTGGCCGTCGCAGGAATCTTATTAGCAGTGATGTCAGGAATCGTTGTCTACTCTTCCAAGACCGACTACAAGGTCCTCTATACTGATCTCACTAAAGATGATTCAGCGACGATCGCGAGAATGCTTGAGACTGGGAAGATATCTTACCAGGTAAAAGATGACGGCAAAACGATCATGATCCCCGAAGACCAGGTTGAAATCTGGCGTTTAGAAATTGCCAAGAAAGGTGTGAACTTCACAGGCACAGTTGGCTACGAGGTTTTTGATAAGCAAGCTTTCGGAACAACATCATTTGTTCAAAAAATAAATAAACAGCGCGCCCTCGAAGGCGAACTCGTAAAAACGATCATGCACCTTCGTGGTGTGACCCGTGCCCGTATTCACTTATCTATCCCGGAGTCTTCTCCGTTCGTTTCTGAAAGAAAACCACCAAGTGCCTCCGTTGTTCTCGATGTTGAGCGTGGTGTAACGATGACCGGCGATGAGATCAAAGGTATCCAGTCTCTCATCAGTTCTTCAGTTGATGGGATGAGAGGCCACAATGTCGTAGTAATTGATTCTCGCGGGAAGAAGCTTTCTGAGAATGATGGCGACAATATGTCGACGGAGACAGCGAATCGTATCGCTCTCGAGTCGAGACTCAATTCTCAATACGAAAAGAAAGTCGAAGAAATTCTTTCGCGTGTCATCGGCGAAGGGAAAGTGATCGCCAAAGTTGCGATCAAGATGGATTTCACTGAACGGGTGGAAACTCAAACGAGTTACGATTCCGAGAACACTGCGGTCTCCTCAGAAGTGAGAAACGAACAGAAGATGGTCGGCGTTCGTCCTTCACCACAAGGTATTCCTGGTGCTCGCTCCAATCTTCCGGGAGAGAACCCACAGCCGGGCATTCCTGAAACGCGTAATGATGTAGATAAGTCACTCGTCACAAGAAATTACAATGTCCCGACGACCGTGACGAAATCAAAAAAGCCAACCGCCGAGATTTCGAACATGTCTGTGGCCGTCATGGTTGATGGGAAGAAAATTCCAGTTCTGAAAGACGGCATGCCACGGGTGAATGAAGACGGAGTCAACGTTACTAAGTACCAAGCATGGTCAGAGGAAGAACTTCAGAATTTTCAGCAGATTGTTTCCTCCTCACTCGGGATAAACCAGACTCGCGGAGACAAACTTGTTATAAAGAATATGGAATTCGCTAAAGAAGACTTAAACGAGATGGATGCTATCATGCGAGCGCGTGAGAACCGTGAGCTCTACAAAAACATCGTCAAGTATCTCATCATCGGTGCCATAATCTCTCTCTTCTTCTTCATGGTTGTGCGTCCATTCATCCAATGGCTCACAGAGAATTCAGTTGAGTCGATTGAGGACTTCCTTCCTAAAACGATTGAAGAACTAGAAAAAATTCAGGCGAACCAGAGACTTCCGGGCCTTGAGGATGTTCTTCCTACGATGGATGACAGACTCAATCCAGAGAAGATCGAAGGGAACATGATCCGAGAAAAAATTATCGCTCTCGTGGAAGCGAATCCTGGAAAGGCGGGGCAGGTGGTTCACGACATGATCCATGCGTCTGAGTCGAATAAAGAGATTGCTTAATTTATTTTAAAATAGATTCTTAGGAGTGAGACGTGGCCGGCGAACAAAAGAATTTAGATCCTGAAGTGCAGTACGCACTCTTGTCAGGTCAAGAGAAGGCAGCGATCCTTCTTTCTGCCTTGGGACCAACAACGACCAAGCTTATCTTTAAGCACATGAAAGACAATGACGTGAAACGGATGATCAATGCGATGTCATCTATTTCAAAGTCACCAATTTGGATGGTGAAAAGAGTTCTTGAAGAATTCTATTCATCTCTCAACGAAGATTCTGATCTTCTTTTCTCTGAAAACAAAGGTCGAGAATTCATTCTTGGTACGCTCGGTGAAGAGCGCGCCAAGCAGCTCCTGGGTCAGATCGTTGATGTCGGGACAAACAATACCCTTGAGTCTCTTGAACTCGTAGATACGAGAACTCTTGCGAACTTCCTCGTCAATGAGCATCCTCAGACAATTGCTCTTATTTGCGCCCATCTTCCCGTTGAGAAAAAAGTAGATGTTCTTCGGAAACTCCCAGAAGGGCTCCAAGCGGAGGTTGTTCTTCGTGTGGCCAACCTCGACTTCGTCTCTCCAGAACTCATTGCTCAGCTCGATGATGTTCTTAAAACTGAACTCTCAACACTTGGTTCCATTGATACGCAACAGCTTGGCGGTATCGAGCCCATCGCCGACATGCTCAATCTCATGGATAAAACCTCTGAGAAAAATATCATGGCGCGGGTTGAAGAAAAAGATCCTGAACTCGCAGAAGAAATTCGGAAACTCATGTTCGTCTTCGAAGACATCTTGTTTGTTGATGACCGCGGGATCCAGGAACTTCTCAAGATCGTCGATAACACCAAACTCGTTACGGCACTCAAGACAGCTCCCGATGATGTTAAAACCAAGCTCTTTAAAAATATGTCGAACCGTGCCGCCACACTCCTCAAAGAAGATCTCGAGTCCATGGGACCAACGAAAATCTCCGATGTCGAGAAAGCGCAGCAGGCAATCGTACAGCAGCTTAAAGATCTTGAAGCCAAAGGTAAGGCCCTTATTGCTCGTGGTGGCGAAGGCGATTCATTCGTTTAACAGGATAGAAAATGCAGAAGCAGCGTGATGACATTAAGACTTTTACTTTCTCTGAAATAAACAGCGAGCACGTTGTAACGGGAAATAATTTTCAGGCTTTTGTCTTTAAAACACTCACTGGTGAATCAACCAGTACCAAGGGTGCCTCGGAGAAGGAAATTCGTACAGAGCGAAACTTTGCTTCAAAAAATGACTTCAAGATTGATGATTTGGTTAAGGACTATCGTGGTCTCACTCGCCAAGAACAAAGCGATCTTGAAAATAA
>CANETG010000301.1 GCA_947440875.1 Bacteriovoracaceae bacterium | reverse complement strand
TCGAGCTCGATCTTTATACCCGTAAAAACTTTGATCCATTCCAGAAGAAAGACATCGAATCTCTCAGATGAACCCATGAATCGCCAACAATAGTTGGCGATATTCTTCTCCTTCCATTTTTCCCTAGAACTCTGCCGTCATTTAAGTCACTTTAACCTATGGTTTCCTGCGATTTAGCCGATAGGTTGACTTGATAATGGTTTGCAAGCAGATAGAATGAAGCAGTTTTGATCGATTTGATCCGGGTACTAGTTGAACGTTATTCCCTGTTGCACGTATGTTGTTAAACGTCCCGGATCAGAAAGCATGGGCCCACAGGTCCGTTTCTGGATTTTTCCATGAAACAAGAAGCGAAGTTTCTTTTAGAAAGTGAATCTCATTCACCAGTCTATTGTCATTCCAAAAATCAACAATCAATTTTCTTCGAGACGATCTCATAGGGGGGAACGTTTATGGATCCAGTTACAGTGACACAAACCGCTGCGGCCGCAGCACCGATCGTCCAAGAATCAATGCTCCAGTGGTCTGCCCGATTTATGGTCGAGGGTGGGATCTTCATGTGGGTCATTGCCGTAGTATGGGCGTTGGGAATTGCGATTTGTTTTGAAAGACTTAAATCTTTCCGCAAATTCGACATCGATGGAACTAGTCTCATGGCATCCATTAAAAAATGGGTCATCGGAAACCAAGTTCAAGACGCTATCCAATCTTGCTCTGAGTCTCCGTCACTGCTCGCTTTCGTGATGAAAAACGGTCTGAAGCGCGCGAACCAATCCAAAGAACAAATTCAGGACGCTCTCGAGGCATCAATTCTCGAAACTGTTCCGAAGGTTGAAAAACGTTTGGGCTACCTTGCTCTTACAGCAAACCTTTCGACACTCCTTGGACTCCTCGGAACTATTCAGGGTCTGATTCAGTCGTTTGCAGCGGTGGCCGGAGCGGAAGCTTCTCAGAAAGCTCAGCTCCTCGCTGAAGGTATTGCTGTGGCGATGAACACGACGGCTCTCGGACTCTTGTCTGCGATTTCCCTCATGGTCGTTCACGCGTATCTCATGGCCCAGGGTGAAAAAATGATTCAGGAAATTGAAGAAAATTCAGTGAAGCTTCTCGATCTTCTGTCGACGAAGAAGCAGGGTATTTCGAGAGAAGACAAAGCTGCTTAATTCAGTATCTCTCTTTGGGGTAGTTTATGAAAACCGGTCGCAAGATTAAAAAAATTGAAAAACTGAACCTGGTACCCATCCTGGATTCAGTTTTCATCTTCATTTTCTTTCTTCTCATGTCTGCTCAGTTTGTTGATGTCTATGAAATCGGATCCTCCCTACCGATGACTCAAGAAATCGAAGACAAAAAGGATAAAGATCCACTGAATCTGACTCTCGAAGTGAGTAAAGATGAAGTGGTAGTGAAGACCGGTATCAAAAATCCTCGGTCCCGTTCATTTGCCGGGGCGCAAGGCCCAGAGCTCACGAACTATCTCCGCGAATTAAAAGCTTCGAATCCAAAAGAAAATACGATGATCGTGAAAGCCGATCCGAAGATTTCCTTTCAGTCTCTCATCACCTTCATCGACACCACCCAAGGTGATCGCCTGAAAAAAGAAAAAATCTTTGAGCAAATTGTTTTTGATAATTCAGGAGTTGGAAAATGAAGAAGCGATTTACAAAGAAACGTAGTCATGACCCCATCGACGTGGATATTACGTCACTCCTTGACATTCTAACGATCCTTCTGGTGTTTCTTCTCATGAGCTACAACGCTTCAGATCTCTCGCTCGATCTGACGAGTAAGCTCGACATGGCGGATTCCAATGCGCAGGAATTAACAAAATTTGCACCGGTTCTTCAGGTGAACAAGGAGTCCACTGTCTTCCTTAACAATAAAGAAATTGGTCGTCTCCCAGCTTCAGGATCAATGCCGGAGCTCACCGCTGCTTTAAAAGCTCAGCGTACTGAGACGCAAGCAAACAATAAAAAGATTCGCACTCCTCACAAGCTTGAGCTCATCAACCTCGTGGTTCACAAAGAGATGGACTACAGCGTGGTTCAGCGAGTGATGAATGATTCGGCGCAGGCCGGTTATTCCCAGTTTAAGTTTATCGTGAAAGGAAATTACTGATCATGTTTAAGGTACTGAGAAGTTTTCTCATCTCCTGCCTTTTGTTCTCAGTTACGTCAGTAACTGCAGCAACTGAAGTAAAAAAAGACCGCTGGAACGAGCTCATGAAACTCGTGACGACGGAAATGAAGATCCTGGACGGGGCCAAGAAGAAAGGTCCGGACATGAGATACCGGATGCTCGAGCTCCATTCAGAAATTCTGAAACTCGTTCATGAAAAAAACAACAAAGAATTCCTCTCTAAATCAACAACGGGTGTTCGACGTCCTAAAGAAGATTACTTCGGAGAAACCAGGAAATATTATCAAAAAACAAAAGACTTCGGATTTAGTTTCTTAAAGGAATATCCCAATACAGCACACAAGCCTTGGGTGTTTTTCGTCCTCGGTTTAAATTCGCGGGACTACGGCAGAGATAACGTCGCAGAAGAATATCTCCTGAAAACGATTTCTTTGGTGGGTGATCCGCACAATTCGCTTCGGCACCACGCGGAGACTGCACTAGCAGATCATTACTATAATGAAAAACGCTACCAAAATGCGATCGTTTACTACGAACGGGCGATCAAAAAATCAGAAGATGAATGGTTAACCAAACACCTTTTCAACTTGTCCTGGTGCTACCTCAAAGTTCATGATTTTGATAAAGCAATCCATGCGATCCAGGCTTCTTACTTCAAATCAAAAGACAAATCTTACGTCAACATTCGCGATCAAGTCCTTGAGAACATCGGTTCATTCTACGTGTACGCGTCTCGTCCGCTGGAAGGGCTAGAGTTTTACTTGAAACATGAAAAAGATCCGGTTCCATATTTAATGCCAATGGGTCTTAAGGCAATGGATAAGGGGCACATGAAAGAAACTGACCAGATCCTCGGATCAGTTCAGGAACTGATCACGAAGAACAACTGGCAGAAATACCAAGAGCAGTTGCTCCATACGTACCTTGATTTTTACAACCACTACAAGCGCTTCCCTGAGCACGAAAAAACCTCTGGGCAGCTTGTAAAGTATTACCAAAAAGCAGAAGAGTTTAATAAAACTGCTGATAAGAAAAAACAACTGCCAGTGGAATTGAAGACTGACGCCATTGAGAAGTTGAGAACCCTTGCTGGATTCTTACAAATTCAAGTCGCAAAAAACATGAAGGAAGATTCGTCAGACTTCAACGAAACCGATCTCATTGTTGTTCTGAAATTTTTTGAACACCTCATCGCTCTCGATGAGACAAAGCGTGTTGAG
>CANETG010000300.1 GCA_947440875.1 Bacteriovoracaceae bacterium | reverse complement strand
TAAAAGGCCCCTCCATTGAGGGGCCTTCGCGCTAAAAGGAATGATTTGTGAGCTTACTTACGAACGATATCAACCAATTTTACTAGAGCATTGTACGTTTCAGTATAAGAGTTTCTTCCATTCACACAATCAAGACTTGAGTCTGACTGACAAACTTGATGAGTAATCACACGAACTTCTGATTTTACATTTACGGCGAAAAGGGAGCGAGCTGCAGTCATGCGAACAGATGCTTTTTTGCTCGAAAGAGCAGCAAGATCAGCTTCAGAAAATTCCGATGCATCAAAATTTTGAACAATTTGAGTCTCTTCAGACATTCCTGAAGTGTATTCAACAGTAACTGCGACAACTTCTTTTGAAGCTGTTGGCCACTGGCAATTTTCAAGATCAGTATCAGGCAATGAACAAGGGACACTCCGGAATTCGGTATTAATTTTAGTTTTTTGTGCAAAGGCAAGTTTGATTCCGGTCGCATTTCCTGGAATGACAGCCGAAGCAAAAGAGTTAAAAGAAAGAGTCAGGGCAAGTGCAGCTAAAATCGTTTTCATAAAATCTCCTCAATGTTTATTGGCGTATGTGCCGTAAGTTTTCATTTCGTGGCCGGATACTGCCACAGAGGTTCCTAAAAGATTATTAAGGTCTTGTGAGAAATCTGTGAGCAATGACAAGGCTTGGAAAAAACCTGAATTTATGATTCAGGTTTTTAGAATTTTTGTCGTCACTTCAGGAAAAAAGAAATGGAAATAGGAAACGGCAACGAGCGAACCCGTCGTAAAATAAGGAAGTATTCTTCTAGAAAATGATCAATCCATTTAGCCTCGTCTCGGGGTTTACTAATTAAGAGATTAACTCTTTTCTAATTAGCGGATTTTAAATAGATTATGAGAGTTACCCGTTTCCATTTTTCCATTTACTTGGGTCCTCCCACCCTTAATAAGGCAAGGAAAAGTAGCCAGCTATGACAACACTCTCACAGAAGACCCAGGATTTTCTGAAAATAGCCCCGCAGTTCCAGCTGGGGCATCTTGTGACGGAAAGTTTTCATCCGGACACTCATTCGCTCTCGCAACTTGTGAAAGAGGATGTCAAAAAAGCACACGCTCTTCTTGGGGATGTGGACCGCAAGGCGCTGAAGCTCATGGAAGGAGAAGGGGAAGTCCTCTGGGAGCTTGCTGTCGCAATCCGGGACACGCTGGAGAAGGGTCATAAGATTTTCATGTGTGGCTGTGGCGCCACGGGAAGACTCTCGATTGTTTTGGAGACTCTTTTCCGTCAGAAGTTCGGACAGTCACAGCAAATCGTTTCCTTTATGGCCGGAGGAGATTTCGCACTCATCAAATCAGTCGAAAGTTTTGAGGACCGGACTGAATACGGTGAGCGGCAATTGATGGAGCTGGGTTTTGGTCCCCAGGATCTTCTGCTGGCAAGTACGGAAGGGGGAGAAACACCTTTTGTGATCGGAGCTTGTCATAAAGCTTCGCAGGTCTCTGAGCGCGCGCCCTATTTTTTATACTGCAATCCCGATGAAGCTCTTATGCCGATTGATCGCTCTCGTGAAGTGATCAAAAATGAAAAGATAAAAAAAATTAATCTCACAGTCGGACCCATGGCGATCTCTGGTTCAACCCGGATGCAGTCATCGACTGTCCTCATGCTGGGGATTGGCGTGGGACTTCTTTATCGTCATGAAAGTAGGCCCGCTTTCGAAGAATTTTACCGTGACTTTCTTCGTCGCCTGACTTTGACTCATTACGAAGCATTGGCCCCGTTCACGCTTCTGGAAGCAAAACTTTATCAGGAAAAAAAATATCTCAATTACGTGACCGATCCGTATCTCGGGGTTTCTATCCTGACGGATACGACTGAGCGTTCACCGACTTTTTCTCTTCGGGGATTTGAAAATCGCCTGGATCACTCCCACGAACATGCACTTTCCTATCTTTTTATCCAGAAAGGGGAGAACTCAGTTCACGCGTGGTCTGCACTTCTCTGGAGAAAACCACGTCCGGTGGAGTGGAATGAGCTGGGTGGAAGAATCAACGCAGAGAAGATTTTTGGTTTTGATATTTCCGGTGAGGGCTGGAAAAATCGGAAACTCCATGTCCCGACGGAAGATTTTTTCATCACCTATGAGGACGGGAAAGTATTCTTTAAATGCCAGAAAGAAGAAGTCGTTTTCGACTGGGGAGTAGAGCCGCTCTTTAATCATCTCATGGTGAAGATGCTCTTGAACGCTCATTCCACTTTGATCATGGGTCTTCTTGGGAGATACGAAGGAAACGTCATGACTTGGGTCAGACCTTCGAACAATAAACTCATCGATCGAGCTGCCCGATACATCACCCAGCTTCTCAGCATGAAAGGAATCACCGTCTCTTACGAGACGGTGGTGCAGAAAATTTTTGAGGAGATTGAAATCGTAAACGAAAATGAACCAGTGGTCGTGAGAGTGGTCGAAAAATTGTCTTAGGCTTTCTTGTCTTTATCGTCGTCTTTTTCGTTCATGCCTTTCTTGAAATTCTTGATCGACTCACCCAGTGAACTCCCGAGCTGGGGAAGTTTTTTGCCGCCGAAGAAGAGGACAACAATCGCCAGGACAATCAGAAGCTCGCTCATACCTAGACCCATCATAAAGTATCCTTTTGTTCTTGGCCCATTTTACTAGTAAAGCCGGTCCAATGCCATTCCGTATTTACCGGGGGCATAATTGGCCATGCGACTGCGCCTAAGCTCTTCAAATTCTTTTGCCCCGTTACTTTTTGAGGCATACGGAAAGATGGCAATTCCGCCCCGGGGAGTGAAATCACCCATGACTTCGATGTATTTGGGCTTCATGAGTTTCACGAGATCGTTGCAGATTTTCTGCACACAATCTTCGTGGAAATCGCCGTGATTTCTAAAACTGAAGAGATAAATTTTCAGTGACTTTGATTCCACCATTTCTTTATCGGCGATGTAGTTCACAAAAATTTTCGCAAAATCAGGCTGGCCTGTTTTTGGGCAAAGAGAGGTGAATTCGGTACAGATGAATGATGTCCAGGCATCTGAGTTGGGATTTTTATTCGGGAATTTTTCGAGAGTCTCCGGAGAGTAGGTTGAGGGATAATTGGTCTCCGTATTTCCCAGAAGGCTTACCGTTTTCAGGTCCTGCTCCGAGCGCCCAGCATTTTTCGTTTTTTTGGCCATTGTTTGGTCCTTGTTAAAGCTTAAATTCTAGTCATTTAGCTTCTTATATGACAAATAGAGTGAACTCTTACAACTACAAAGAATTAAACATGGGTCAAAAAACCAAAGTCATCCTCGCTCAGTTGGGTTCACCTAAAAGTACGAAGGTCAGTGACGTTCGCGCTTATCTCAGGGAATTCCT
>CANETG010000299.1 GCA_947440875.1 Bacteriovoracaceae bacterium | reverse complement strand
TAGATTGAAAACTCGTCATTTCAAGATTGAATTTCCCAAGAAGCGTTTAAGTGCCGTCGATTAAAATGACTAAGATATCGAATTTTATTCGCTAATTTCTGGGTAAAGCTTATTCAACACCACTATAGTAGGGCAGTTAAAAAGAACTAAGACCGAACCCTTATCCTTCGTTATTGTTCTCAATTCATTTTTAGATTTGATGAGTGGCTTTTTCATGGGTCTTATTCTAACCACCTGACTTTTCATACATTGCTACGAGTCTTTTCTGTACAAACCCTTATAATCCTTTGCCTTTTCTCCCCCTCTGCTTTATATTTTCCCCTCTCCAGTAGGAGAATTAATGTCTAGTAAAAGGGGGGCTATATAATGGCCACCACAAAAACAACTGTCTCTGCTTCTAAATCCTTTGAGATCCCATCATGGGTTAAAGGTTTTGATTTCGAAATGGGAGAAATCAAAGAAACTGTCGTAAAAACTGAATTCGGGGACATGATCAACTCGTCAGATGCGAAGAATTTCGCTGAAGGTGAAGTGTTCCTGGGGAAAGTCGTTGCGATGAACGATGAATTCGTCACTGTCGACATCGGCTACAAACAAGAAGGTCTTGTTCTGGCCCGTGAGTTCCGTAACTACGATGGAACGATGAAGGTGAAAGTTGGGGAAGAAATTCAGGTTTACCTGGAGAAGCTCGAGTCGACTATGGGGAACCTCGTTCTCTCTAAAGACAAAGCTGAGATCCTCAAAGCGTGGGACAAAATCTCTGAAGCTTGTGAAAAAGGTGAGCCTGTTGAAGGGACCGTTATCGCAAAAGTTAAGGGTGGTCTCTCAGTTGATATCGGTGTCAAAGCGTTCCTTCCAGGATCGCAGATCGATATCCGCCCAGTTAAGAACCTTGATAAGTTCATTGGTAAAACAATGGAATTCAAAGTTATTAAATTTAACAAGAAACGTGGGAACATTGTTCTCTCTCGCCGTGCCATCCTCGCTGAAGAGCGCGGCCGCATGAGAGACGACACACTCACTCAGATCCAAGAGGGTATGATCGTGAAAGGTATTGTGAAAAACATTACTGATTACGGCGCATTCATCGATCTCGGTGGTGTTGATGGTCTCCTCCACATCACGGACATGTCTTGGGGTCGCGTGAAGCATCCTTCGAATCTCCTCAACGTCGGTGACGAAGTTGATGTGAAGATTCTGAAATACGATGCTGCTAAAGAGCGCGTCTCTCTCGGTCTTAAGCAAGTTCAGCCGAACCCTTGGGAATCTGCTAAAGACAAGTACATGCCAGGATCGAAAGTTTCTGGAGAAATCGTGTCTGTCAAAGACTACGGTATCTTCGTTGAGCTTTCTGATGGTATCGAAGGTCTTATCCACGTCTCAGAAATGAGCTGGACGAACAAAAAATCTGCGAACAAAACTTACAACGTCGGCGAAAAAGTTGAAGCCGTCGTTCTTGAAGTTGATGTTGAAAACAAGCGTATCTCTCTCGGACTTAAGCAGCTCATGCCGAACCCATGGGATAATCTCGTTAACAAGTACAACACTGGTAAAGTCGTTGAAGGCACAGTGAAAGCGATCGTTGATTTCGGTCTCTTCATCGACCTCGGCGAAGAAGTGGATGCACTCATTCACGTTTCCGATCTTTCGTGGACACGCAAAAACGTGAACCCGACTGAAGAGTTCAAAGTCGGACAGAAAGTTAAAGCAGCAGTTGTTACTGTCGATGCTGATAACCAGAAGTTCTGCCTTGGTCTTAAGCAGCTCGAGGAAGATCCTTGGAAGCGCATTGAAGAGCGGATGCCGGTCGGCTCACCTGTTGAAGGTGAAGCAGTTCGTATCACTGAGTTCGGCGTTTTCGTTGAACTTGAAACTGGTATCGAAGGCCTCGTGCATATCTCAGAAATGTCTGAAGAGCGCGTAGAGAAGCCGTCTGACAAAGTCGCTAAAGGCGACAGAGTGAAGGCGATCGTTATCTCTATCGACAAGACTGCTAAGAAAATCGCTCTCTCTATGAAAGCGGTTGCTTCTGGCGAGTACAAGTCGAACTACAAGCCGGAGACAGCTCAGCCGTCGACACTTGCAGACAAGCTTAAAGGTTTTAAAGTTTAATTCTCTCTCAGTAAGAGTTTTATACAAAAGAGGGCCCGCGAAAGCGGGCCTTTTTTGTTACAGTTTTAGGGAACATTAATACCCGAGGTCCCAATGAAGTTTCTGTCTTTGCTGGTCGCTTTGATTTCAATCAACGCTGTTGCTACTTCCACTCTCATTTATGAAGCCCAAACGAAAGGCATCACTCTTACTGAAAACGATCAGAAAGTTATGGAAGTGGGAGAGATCTCAACGTCTCGCTACATCACCGGAGGAATTCTCGGAACCTATCCGATTGGGTTTGGTGTTGGTCATGCGGTCCAGGGAAGATGGATGCAAGGTGGATGGATTTTCACTGCTGGTGAGTTGGGATCTTTGGCTTTTGTGGTGGCCGGGATTGCTGGATGCTTAGACAACGCATTTGATTCTGATAATTGCTCAAGTGGAGAAAGTGCACTTGTTGCAACAGGGATTATCGGATTCTTGGGTTTCCGCATCTGGGAAATTATTGATGTGTGGGCGGTACCACCGGGCCATAATAAAAAATATCGCGAACTCAAAGATTACATCGAGAAGGCGCCTGCAAAACCGGAAGCCAAAACCTCACTTGATCTCGTGCCTCTTTTTAGGCCAGGTATGGGTAACGGCCTTGCTTTCAGGTTGAGTTTCTAAATTAATCAGCGGGACTGATAAATGGCCTGGATAATTTCCAGGCTGACTTTAGCTCCAGACTTTTTCAGCTCTTCGTAGTCATCAAAGAGTGTTTCATGTGAAGACTGTACGTACTGAACTCCAAGTTCGGCATTGTAATGATATTCATCCCACGCTTTGAGGATTTCGTTTCGTTTCTCCTCATTGATTCCGGTCAATTTGATCGTCGCCGTAAGCGGATGAAAAGTGTTCAGCCGCTTATCATAAACGACGTTCGCATTTGCTTCACCTGAGCTCTTTTCGCGATAGAAAATAAACCCATTTTTCTTCAGAAGGATTTTTCCTTCCAAGTATTGATCTTCAGGTATTGCTTTCACATTGGGAGCGAATTTCATTCCTCTCGGAAGACCAGGGACATTTCTTGTTTCTTCTTCCCCTGGGTCGGAAGCTTCAGTTGCTACGGGAATGACCTGGGGAGGGAGAGCTGGAGAAGGAGCGGCCTGCGAGGTGCTCACAAATTCCTGCTGATGGAAATCATTATGAATGGACGCGGTTTCTCTCACTGGTGCTTTCATGTAATAAACTCCTGCGCCGGATAGAAAACCGAGAAGTGCGATCATATGTTT
>CANETG010000298.1 GCA_947440875.1 Bacteriovoracaceae bacterium | reverse complement strand
TTTTCATTAAGTTTTGTAATGACGTCTTGTCCCCGGTCTTTTTTATAGCCAAATCTGAATCCTCGACCATCATCCAGTGGAATTCGACCACCCTGATTAGTACCGACACCAACAAAAGCAATATGAACACCCTCAGGAATTTTTAATTTCACACCGGCAGAAGTTTCTTCACCGTCGGTGAAGACAATAATATTGCCGCGCATCTCACCGCCACCATCATAAAAATATTGGAGGGATTCTTGAACGGCAACGGTGAGCGCAGATGATCCGTATTGGTTGCGGAGAAATTTTATACTATCGAGGCGGGCGTCGATGAGATCAATGTCGTTCGTGAAAGGAAGAATGGGCTTTTGTATTTCTGCAAAAGCAACGATAGACAATTGATGCCCGACTGCTTTTCGAGCAAAATGTTTTGCGATGAGTGAAGCTTTCTGCAGACGACTTGGTTTGACATCTTCTGTGAGCATACTTGCTGACGTATCAATCAAGATAATAGTTCGCTGCTTCGGTACGGGCGTTTTGATTCTTTCTTCAGGTCCTCTTGCATCTAGTAAACTAAAAATAAGGCCCGTAAGACCGACCAAGAAAAAGACGGATGAAATCCAACTAAAAATGCTTCTTTTGTAGAACCAATATCTTTTGATAAGCGCGAAGAACCTTCGCTCAAAGAAAACCACGACTCCGATGAAGATCACCGAGACGATGGCTATCAATGGGAGATAGTTCATCTGAAGAAAATTCATACAACATCCTTCATCAGGAGGCGTCTTAGAATTTCAACTGAGACCAGTAAAGCAACGCCAATTAACAAATAAGAGTAGTACTGCTCGTCATAAACAATTTGATGATTTACCTTGATCTCAGTTTTTTCAAGTTTTTGAATGTCATCTAGAATTTGTTTAAGGGCACCTTCGCTCTTGGCAGGATAGAATGTCCCTCCCGTGAGTGCTGAAATTTCTTTCAGTGTTTTATAATCAATCCCTCCACCAGGGATGAGCTGATACTGAGTGCCGAAAACTCCATTTCCCACCGGGATCTTGGCATCGTTATCGGTACCAAGCCCGATCGTATAGACTTTTATTCCATGTTTCTTTGCTTCTTCAGCCGCTTGAATAGGAGTGAGCGTCCCCACGTTGGCCACACCATCCGTGAGGAGAACAATAACTTTATTTTTCGTTTCAGAGTTCACTGCACGGGCGACTGAAAGTGCCAGACCATCACCAATATTTGTCCCGCTACCGAGGTAGCCGATGGAGA
Organism: Bacteriovoracaceae bacterium; assembly: GCA_947440875.1. GTDB lineage: Bacteria > Bdellovibrionota > Bacteriovoracia > Bacteriovoracales > Bacteriovoracaceae > Peredibacter. The sequence goes on along the minus strand of CANETG010000298.1, from coordinate 2,125 downwards.
TTTCTGCCAATACTTTGTCCACGAGTACAGGATCCGTCGTTAACGGAAGTAGAGTAATGACTTTTTCTGAAAAGATAACTACCGCGATGCGATCAGTTGGTCTCATTTTGACAAATTCACGAATCTGCTCTTTTGCAACTTCAAGTCTGTTCGGTTTAATATCTTCGGCGAGCATTGATCTTGAAACATCGATACAAAGAATGATGTCATTGACTTCGATACTTGACGGTGAAAACTTCTGAGGCTTTCTAGGTTGCATGAGGGAATAAGACAGAAATCCCCATGCGGCAACCCCGGTTAAAAACAAAACTATTCGAAGAGTCTTTTTAATCCAATGAAGGCCCTTTTCTTGAGTCGGGAAATGCAGGCGTGTCCGGAGAAATATTTTCCAATAATCACATGTCCACAGAAATCCGCCGATGACTCCGATCCATAGAAAAAGAGGATATTTAAATTCCATTAAATCCTCCTTCACTTTGATCGATGAGATGACGGTAAGCTTTCATAACTTCATTTTTTTCATTTTCAGTCTGGGAAGGTTTAAATTGATACCGAAATAGAATTTCTTCAAAAGGTATGAAATAGGAAGCCAAATGGGGGAACTCTTGAATATAGTCCCGCTTCTTTTTCCAGAGGTTCACAACATCATCGTAATTCTGACATGCTCTGAACTCAGAAACGAGTTTGAGCCGACGTTTCTTTTCGGTCTTACGTGCGGAGACTTTGCTCCAAGCGTAGTAACCAACAGAAGTGATGATGAGAACGAGGAGAAGAATCCAAACCCAAAATAAATTCCCTTCAAAAAAGTCAGGGGCCGTAAAGTCCGCCCAAATGAGCTGATCAGGAGTTTCTACAGGGAACACTTCGATGGAGTTCCAGCTCAGATCAAAAACTTGATCACCTATCTGGGTCGTGAAATTATTTTTCCCAGGGACCTTAATGAAAATGACTTGAGCCTCTGCTTCATACTTGAGCGAGCCCGCTTTTTTCAAAAGAGGAGATAGCTGATGAAAATAAAGAGTCTCGCCCAGTGTTTCGCCTTTCAGTTTCTGCAGCGGAAGATTGAGTGATTCTGGTGGGACAAAGAGCTTCGCCCTCACGAGAGCGCCTTGCCGTATCTCTTGTCCACTAAACTCTAACTGAATGGCACCGGCAGCGAAGAGTTGACTTGAAAAAAGAAGGATGAAAATGAGTAGTCTTTTCACACGAGCTCTCTTACAAATTTTTCAAGGTAACGCTCGTGGACACCGATCTCTTTAAATCGTTCTTTCAAAAAGAGTGGATCCGAGGCAGTAGATTTTACATTCGTCACAGTACTGCGGCCCGTGAAAGGATTTTTCGTTTTAATGAGAAAAGGGATATCGGTATTTTTATCGACCGGTGAGTAAATACGAAAGCAGTGCATGTTTTTCTTATCGAGGATCTTGCCCCATAGTAGCTTATCTTTCACAAGAGACAGGTCACCCAGATAAATGACTTCTTTTTTCTTCGCGAGGTAAGATTTAAGATGGGCAATTTTCATGGCTTCCGTATGGGTATTGATTTTCCCTTGATACTCCAAAATGACTTTGCCGTTTTGATCAAGAAGACCCATCTTTTCAAGTGAAGAGATAAACATCGTGAGACCTTCTTTTCCGCGCTTGGGAGGAAGGTTGATGGTCTTTTCGCCCCAGATGATCACTCGAACCATGTCATGGGTTTCACCGGCAAGAATATAAAGGAGAGCTACGATCTCAATCATGGCCTCCAGTTTTGATTTCCCTTCGAACCCGTAGAGGAGCGTGTGTGAAAGATCAAAACAAATGACTATTTCAACATTACGTTCTTCTTCGAAAGTTTTAATATAGGTATTTGGTGAACGTGCAGAAAGTTTCCAGTCGATGAATCTGACGTCATCGCCGGGAACATAAATTTGATGTTCACGGAATTGAAGACCAGAGCCGCGAAAATGAGACTTCAACATGCCTGTAGCATAGGCATTAGAATTACGGAAAATCTGTGACTGGATCATTCCGACGACCCGTTCGATTTCCTTTAAATTCATTTCAAATCACGTTCGCAGCAATCGTCGTCACCATGTGACGAGTATTGAGTTTATCAATTTGCGCCTCATACGAAGGTATCA
>CANETG010000297.1 GCA_947440875.1 Bacteriovoracaceae bacterium | reverse complement strand
TGGTCACGGAAGCGTTGTCCGGATCTGAGCGTGTGATCGATTTTACTGTGGAATAATAGTTTTTTCATATCAGTTGTCTCTTTTTGGTGCTGTAAAATCTGCGATTTTGGAATAAATCCACATGAACGCAATTGTTGTAATTAATCCCCAGAGGATCGTGAGCTGAGGGTTGAATCCGAAGCGGAAGTGGTTAATGCCAAATCCGAGGAAGCAGGAAATGATGGTGACAAAAATGAGCACCGGCGAATAACTAACTTGAATGTATTTTGACAGAAGCATCCGGCAGACAAAGAAGGCGAGGAGAGGTCCGGTCGAAAGATAGGCGAACTGAAGTCCAGCCTTGATGGCCCCAGGGATCAGCGAGAAAAAGTACGCCACGATGATGATCGATACGGTGATAATAAAATTATCGATGTTGATAAACACGCGGAACATTTTTGACCTGTTGACACTCATGAGATCGTTCCAGAAGACCGCAGAAAGGGCGTTGATCGCTGAGTCAAGTGAGGACATGCTCGCCGCCAGAACACTCGCCACCATGAGACCTTTCAGTGGAGAGGGGAAATGGTTTTCAATGAGTGAAGAGAATAGTTTGTCGGGACTTGGAAGAGTCTGTCCGTGTTTCGTATAGTATGCCCAAAGAATGACTCCCAATGAGAGGAACAATATGTTCACAAAGAAAGATCCGAGTGCTGACCACGCGAGAGCTTTTTGGGCCGTTTTCAGATCTTTTGCGCCAAAAAGTTTTTGGACGAGATCTTGATCGACCCCGTGAGTAGCAGCGTCGTAAACAATCCCTGCGATGATTCCGTAAATAAATGTCATGACTCCGCTGAACCCACTAAACAGAGAAAACTTTCCCGCAGACCATCCGAGAGAAAAAAGCTCTCCCCAAGTGTGTGGACTGATTCTTCCGACGACGTAGTGAGCAGCAAATCCTCCAAGAATAAAAATCCCGGCCTGGATCATGTCTGTTCGGACAACGGCTTTCAGTCCCCCCAGCATGATGTAGAGGTAAGTCATGAGGGCAATCAGCATGATCGCAAAGAAAAGCGAGATATCAAAAAACTCTGCGATGAGAATCGATCCACCCAGAAGTTTTACGCTCGTTCCGATCGTTTTCGTAATGACGTAAAAAAAAGCGAATGACCTTCTCCCTGAATTACTTTCCTTACTGATACTTGTGTACCCATGAATTCCGCGAGCAAGTGCCTCGAAGATCGTGAGCCCTTTGTCGTAAACCTTGGGAATAAAGAATGCGGAAATAATCAGACGAGAAACGCAGGCGCCGATGACAAAACGTAAGTAATTCATGTTCTCGAAATAGACATAAGTAGGAATCGTCAGAAATGCGAGCGCTGAGAATTCCGTCGCAACAATCGAGAGCACAGCTTCCCAGAATGTAATAGATTTCCCGGCGAGGTAATGATTTTCGATTGGTTTCAGACCTTCCTTCCGTCGCTGGAAGAAGTGCCGCTTCATGAAAAAATTTGCCCTGAGAGCAATTCCGAAAATGATGAGGATGTAAGCAACAACAACGGCTACATCCCAAGAACTTAAATTCATAACTCATCCTTGAGTAGTATTTCTTTTATTATAAAAGAAATCCCTAAATCAGGAGGAAATAGTCCTTCGAGCGATATTGGGCAAAAAGTGGCAGGTAGTGGTCACAGTCACGTTCGTAAAAAAGTGTGGGCGCTATGACCACGAGAGGGATGAATTGCTGGGCAATTGGATTGAGTTTACTATGACTATTTTTGTCTTTTGATGAATTGATGGGATCAAGATTGACCATCGGGGAATGCGCGATCTCATCCCCTTTCACCATTTGAAAAGATTCATTAAGCGATGCCGGCAGTTCAAAAAGAATGAACGCAAAAACGGTCGCAAGAATTTGGGAAACGAGGCTGTTCATACGACCATTGTATGGAGAAGCTCATTCTTCACAAGAGTTTTAATGTCTTGAAACCCTTACATTTATCCGATCAAAAGGCTTCAGCTGTTGACGCAGCTTGACTAAGTCTTAAGTTTAGTGCTAATAAGCCCGTAGTCGTTTATTTTGTAGCCCACTCCCACCCGGATCTTGTCTGTTTGTCATCAGGTCTAAGTGGTTCAGTAGGTAGACTCGAGACCATTAGACCGGCCTCCTTTAAATTTAAAATAACGCATAAACTTTTTTCTCCAAAGGAGAACGTATGTCGTTTAGTACCCTGGGACTCAAAGAGTCTTCCCTCAAAGCAATCGAAAAGATGGGTTATGAAACTCCGTCAGAAATCCAGACACAGGCGATCCCTGTTCTTCTGGGCGGCGATGTTGATTTCATCGGCCAGGCACAAACCGGTTCAGGTAAGACTGCCGCGTTTGTTCTCCCACTTCTTGAAAAGCTCGATTTTAAATCGCCGACTCTTCAGGCGATCATTCTTGCTCCAACCCGCGAGCTCGCTAACCAGATCAATGAAGAAATTCAGAAACTTTCTGCGTTTGAGCCCATCCGTTCTATGTCGGTTTACGGCGGAACAAGTGTCGGTCTTCAAATTAAAGACTTCAAAGCAAAAAAACCACAAGTCGTCGCTGGGACTCCAGGCCGCGTGATGGATCTGATCGAGCGCGGAGTGCTGAAATTTGATAACTGTAAATTCGTCATCCTCGATGAGGCCGATGAAATGCTCGATATGGGTTTCTTTGATGACGTCACTGCCATCATCGCCAAAATTCCTGAAAAGAGAATTTGGATGTTCTCGGCAACGATGCCGGGCCCGATTACATCTCTTGTGAATAAGGAATTCTCTAACCCTGTGACAGTGAGAGTGACAAAGAAAATTCTCACTGCTGATTCAGTTGAGCAGCTGGCAGTTGTTGTTCGCCGTGAAAACGGCATCGAAGCCCTTTGCCGCTACATGGATTTCAATGACAGCATGTACGCGATCATTTTCACACGGACTAAAATCGGTGCCAAAGAACTCACCGACGAGCTCAATGCTCGCGGTTACCCGACGGACGCTCTCCATGGAGACATGGATCAGGCGTCTCGTGATATGACGATGAAGAAATTTAAAGAGAAAAAAATTAACCTCCTCGTTTGTACGGACGTTGCGGCCCGCGGGATCGACGTCAACAACCTCACTCACGTGATCAACTTCGGTCTTCCACAGGATAACGAAGCTTATGTTCACCGGATCGGTCGCACCGGTCGTGGTGGTTCGAAAGGGATTTCTCTTTCTATCATCGAGCCAAACGAGCAGGGACGTGTGGGTCAGATCGAGCGCTTAACAAAAGCTCAAATCAACAGGATCTATCTCCCGAAAGTGGAAGAAATCCGCGAGAAAATCCTCGAGAAATCGATGATCCGCTTTAACGAGAATGTTTCGTCTTTCTCAGATCAGTCTGCCCTTCATTTTGA
>CANETG010000296.1 GCA_947440875.1 Bacteriovoracaceae bacterium | reverse complement strand
TGGCCGATAAGATTATGAATAAGTTTTTTGTGAATGACGAATGACATTCTAGAAAAAATGACTATTATTTCCAATCTCGCCACAACACTTTGGAGTTCATCACATGCGTTGCTTTAAGAATATCGCTCATCTCATCCGTACTAGAAGAATGAATCATCCAAAAGGTTACTCGCAATCAGAACTTTCTCACCTGCTCGGCTATAAGAATGGCCAATTTATTTCGAACGTCGAAAGAGCACTCTGTAATATCCCTCTCAAAATGCTCCGTAAAGTGTCTGAGGTTCTCGACATTCCTTCTGAAGAATTGAAGGCCGCAATCCTGAGAGATCAGGAAGAGACGCTCAATAATTACCTTTATAATTTGAAAACAACCAAGAAAGAGAAGACCGTTGAAACAGAATCAGCTCCGCTTTACGCAGCTACTGGCACTGACGGCATGTAGTTTTGATTCTCTTAAAAGTTCATTATAAAAAAGGCTCCTTTTCGGAGCCTTTTTTATTGAATGAATTAGGCTTGACCCTTGTACTTCAGGTAATCCTCGTAATTTCCCATCGACTCTTCTTTATCTTCTCTATACTCAACGTAGGCCTCTTTTTGAGAATCTTTGAAGTGCGGATCTTGAATTTCTTCAGGGGCCACTTCAATGGGTTGAAGTGCCAGGGGATCGAGACCCCGATTGAGAGAATAGGTCGCGTCGATCGTATAACGTTCTGTTTTACGCTTTTCGAGAGCTTCCCGCTGCCAAGGCTCGAGATTGAACTCAAAACGCCGTAAATGCTCTACAGAGTCGTAGAAATTCTTCTCCAGGCGTCTTAGCTGGCGCTCATCGACTCGGTTAAAATATTCAAAGTATTTTCGTCTGGTGACCAGGTGCTGCTCAAGGAGATTGTCATATTTGACTAAGACTTGATTGGTCGTCAGGGGTCTTCCATGGCGATTACGATTTTTGGCAGCTGACTGCTGCGGACGATTTCGGTTGTCAGATGAATTCCGTTGTTGATTTTGTTGTCCTTGACCCTGCCCTTGGCGAGGTCCTTGTCCTTGATTTTCTCTCGGAGCAGCTCCCTCCTGGGGCGGACGATTGTTATTTTGTCCACCAGCGCCCCCACCGGAGCGATTCCCACGATGACGACGACGTCTATTATTGCCACCCCCGCCTTGTCCACCTTGGCCCTGGCCACCTTGCTGGGAATTTCCTCGCGGTTCGTTCACATTCACTCCGAATAAAATCGTTATAAGACTTTATACTATGCTTCACGCAAAGAATTTGTCCAGTCGAGGCGAATAAAAGGGTGAGAAAAGAGTCCCTTTCATCTATAATTTGCCCAATAAATTAATCGATTCGTAGGGAGGTTTTTATGGCTCGTAAAAGAGTAAAAGTTGCTGTCACTGGTGCTGCCGGACAAATTGGATACGCACTCCTTTTTAGAATAGCCTCTGGACAAATGTTTGGTTCTGAAACTGACCTCGATCTCCAGCTTCTTGAGCTCGAGGCCGCACTTCCTGCCCTCAAAGGGGTAGCGATGGAGCTCGAAGATTGCGCGTTCCCGAATCTCAAAAACATCGTACTCACTTCTGACCTTAATACCGCTTTCAAAGATGCCAATTGGGTCATCTGTGTGGGATCTGTTCCAAGAAAAGAGGGAATGGAAAGGGCAGACCTTCTGAAAATTAACGGCGGAATATTTACCGCTCAGGCAAAAGCGGTCGAGAAGAGTGCAGCTTCTGACGTAAGAGTTTTTGTCGTCGGGAATCCCTGTAACACCAACGCCCTCATCGCTATGAATAATGCCAAAGGTATTCCGGCCGACAGATTTTTTGCGATGACATCTCTTGATGAGAATCGTGCGAAGTCTCAGCTTGCGATCAAAGCTGGAACGGACGTCACTTCTGTGAAAAATCTCACGATCTGGGGTAACCACTCAGCGACTCAATACCCAGATTTTTTCAATGCGACCATTAACGGAAAACATGTCACGGACGTGATCACTGATCTCGAATGGCTCAAGGGTGATTTCACTAAGACCGTTCAGCAACGGGGAGCTGCGATCCTTAAAGCTCGTGGTGCTTCATCGGCCGCATCTGCTGCGAACGCAGTAGTTGATGGGATTAGTAACCTCGTGACTGAAACACCTCAAGGTGAGACGTATTCGATGTGTCTTTCTTCGAGCGGCGAATACGAAGCTGATAAGGGTCTTATCTTTTCTTATCCGTGCCGCACTGAGGGCGGGAAAATTAAAGTGGTTGAAGGAATTAAACACAATGAATTCGGTTCGGAGAAGTTCAAAGCAACTCTGGATGAACTTCGTGGTGAAAGAGACGCAGTGAAATCTCTCGGTCTCATCTAAGTTAAGTTTTCATTAAGGGCCCGATGTTTTAACGCTTCGGGCCCTTTTTTTATTGCCAAAAAAGACTCTGTTCCCTATAAAAGCCTTTCATACTAATTCTAACGGTGGGGTGATTATGGTGGACGAAAAAACCATTAAACTTTCCGGCTTCAACAATCTCACTAAGATTCTTTCGTTCAATATTTACGATTTCTGTATCGCCATGAACGAAAAACAGAAAGAAGAATACATTCAGTATATTCACACGAAGTTTTGCGCTAAAAATATCCGAGATATCGCTCGAAACATCTGCAATATTATCGAAGCGAACATCCTTAACGAATCGATTCAGGATTATGATCCAGTTGGAGCGTCAACCATGACCCTCATGTCCGACATCAAGGGCGGGGGAAATTGGGAGATGGGAAGCCAGGGAGCTGCGGCCGTAAAAATGCATCTCGATAAATCCCACATCACAACTCATACCTATCCGGATGCTTCTGATCCGGAAGGAATTTGTACTTTTCGTTTGGACATCGACGTCGCGACCTGTGGAGAAATTATTCCTCTGAGAGCTTTGAACTATATGTTCGAGGTCTTCGAGTGCGATGTGGTTTACGTCGATTACGTTGTACGCGGCTACACCCGTCTGGCCAATGGAAAGAAAATTTACAACGATCAATACTTCAATTCGATTCAAGACTTTATTCCGAAAGAAACACTTGAGAAGTTCCACTATCGCCAGGATCTCAACATCCATAACGATAATATCTGGCAGACAAAACTCATGGTGAAGCCAGTTGATCCACTCAACTATCTTTTAGATCCTGCGGATAGGACTCATCCGAATATGAAACACAAGATGGAGTTATTGGAGCAAGAGATGAAGGAAGTGTTTCATCTTAATTAAGGGAAGCAACGATAGCGATGTTCCGAGGAGAGATCGGCTCCTCGAATACTTCAAGCAGTTGCGCTTGATACCCTCGCTCTTCCAGAAAAATCACACGATCGAGCTGGATGTAGATTTCGAGTAGCCTTCCGAAGGGATTTCTCACAAGCCCCGCAACAATCATTTTAGA
>CANETG010000295.1 GCA_947440875.1 Bacteriovoracaceae bacterium | reverse complement strand
AGAGTCAGCGAAGCTTTCTTTGAAAAGATCGAAGGAGAATCACTACAGCCGCCCCGGCCACAACCACCTCTTCCCAGGTTCACTTTTTTCGTCAGAGTGATGGGTGAAGGAAGTCCTTTCGAGTCGGTGAGCTCATACTGAGTGACCTCATAGAGAGCTTCATCCTGATAGGTAAAATGGCCTTTGAAAATTTGGTTGGTCCATCCTGTCTGAAGAATGGCGACCGCATGATCCGGCTTCTCCTGGAAGATTTTGAGCTTCTGACCGTCCCCATGAGTGCACTCATAAGACACGGCGAACGCCGGGGAAAGGGAAAGAACAGTAAGAATAGTGAAAATTGATTTCATCGAAGCCTCCTTTGGCTAAGAGGAAGATAGTGAAAAACAAATGATAGATAAAATTAATTGATTTTATAGACCAATAAGATAATTTAATGGCATGAAACTCTCGCACCTCGGTCTGACTGCTTTTTATGAATGCGCTCGTACGCTCAATATGACCCAGGCCGCCCGGCAGCTCGGACTCACGCAGTCAGCCCTTTCCCAGAGACTGGCGCAGCTGGAAGAAGAGGTCTCTACGACTTTGTTTATCCGGGATAGTAAGGGCCTCATTCTGACGGAAACCGGAGAGCGGATGCTGAGGTTTTCCGAAATGAACGCTGGGCTCGAAGAAGAACTTCTGCGGGATCTCAAAGGGAAAAAAGGCGAGCTCGCGGGGAATCTCCGGATTGCGGGCTTTTCGAGCATCATGCGCTCCATGATTATTCCTGCCCTGGCACCACTTCTCAGAAAACATCCGGCGATCCACCTCTCCTTTCTGTCTTACGAGATGGCGGAGCTTCCGCAAGTTCTCAGCTCGTCACGAGCGGACTACGTCATCACTGATTATGAGATGAACAAGAGGGGAATCAGTCAGGAGATTCTTGGGTATGAAGAATACGTCGTGATTGAAAGTTCTCGTCTCGAGACACCCGAAGACATTTATTTGGATCACGGACCTGAGGACAATGCCACAGAGGCGTTTTTTTCGGCCCAGGGAAAAATTCCACCCTACAGACGCTCATTCATGGGTGACGTTTACGGAATCATCCTCGGAGTGGAAGAAGGCCTAGGGCGAGCGGTGATGAGCCGGCATCTCGTCGAGGAAAATCGCAAGGTGAAAATCCTTCGCGGATTTAAGTCCTATAAAAGACCGATCACGCTTCACTATTATGAAAGACCGTTTGAGACAGAACTCTCACGGCGAGTGCGTGCGGAGTTAAAAAAATCTATTTAAGATTCTGTGTTTTCTGGCGGGATTCTTCTGCCAGCTTCTGCCGATAAGAAACTAACTTAAGATCGAGCTCCGGGCTATTCGTCGCCAGAATCCTAAGAGCAAGAAGACCGGCATTGGTGGAATTATCAATCGCTACAGTGGCGACGGGAATGCCTTTTGGCATCTGAACGATCGAAAGAAGAGCGTCCAGTCCATTCATCGCCGTCACATTCACCGGGACACCGATCACAGGAAGAGTCGTGTATGAAGCAAGCATCCCCGGAAGATGAGCAGCTCCACCAGCACCCGCGATGATCACTTTGACGTTATTCTTTTTGGCCCAGCTTGTGAACTTTTCGAGATCTTCCGGAGTCCGGTGAGCAGAAATCACTTCGGCATGAACTTCCACACCAAACTCCGTCATGATATCTTTGGCCGCCTTCATGACTTTCCAGTCAGAATCACTTCCCATGACAACAGCGACTTTCATAAGCGGTACTCCCGTAGAATTTTCTCACCTAAACTTTTTAAATCATGCGTGCCGTCTTCGTCTACGAGATTCACGTGACCCATCTTGCGTCCGGGGGCGCATTTCTCTTTTCCGTAGAGTTTAGGTGTAACTTTCACGGAAGAGGGTAATTCGGGAAGAATCAGTGGGACATCTTTCCCGGTCGTCTGGCCAAGAATGTTCACCATGATCGAAGGAGTCGTTGTCACTTTCGGCAAAGGTAACTGACTAAGGGCCAGGGCCACGAGATCGAACTGCGAAACGGAGGAGGCATCGATCGTCAGGTGCTGGGAGTTGTGGGGCCGCGGGGCGCCTTCGTTGATGGTGACATGGTCATTTTCATCAACGAAGAATTCGAAATTAAAGATTCCGACTAAGGGATAATCCGCCAATCGTGTGAGGGCATTTTGGACCGCGGTCATCACTTTTTCACTCACGTTCGCCGGATACTGAACCAAGTGACAAATGCCGTCTTGCTGGAGAGTTTCGACGAGGGGAAGAAAACTCATGTCACCGGTTTTCGTCCGTACAAATCCCTGGGCGACTTCAGTTTTTAAACTGACCTTTTCTTCAACGAGGAGGGGGTACCCGAAGGCTTCTGAGGCAGACTGTAATTCAATTTCGTTTTTGATGACCCTCACACCTTTTCCGTCGTAGCCACCACTACTGGCTTTCGCGATAAGTGGATACGAAAAGCGTGAAGTGACATTTTTTAGATCGGTGTGAGATAGGACGGCCATCCATTTTGGTGACGGAAGCCCCAGATTCTGAAAAAGATTTCGCTGGGAAATTTTGTCTGCGAAATGGTGGTAGCTATCGATTGCGGGAAAGAGTTGCGTGCTTTTGGCACCGAGGATCTGAAGGAGCTCATCTTTTTTCAGGAATTCATTTTCCAGAGTAAAGACATCGCATTCGTCGACAAATCTTGCGCTATCTCTGGTCACTGCCTGCGGAAAAGTACGCTCCAGAGGAGAGTTATCAGACTGAAGAAGAGCGAGAAAAGGAAGATTTTTTAAGGTGAACGATTCCGCCAGCATAAGGGCGAGCTGACCATCTCCGAAAATACCAATCTGAGAGGGTTTTTTGTGATGAGTCAAGCTGCGGCCTTAAGAGCGTAGTGCATTAGTTTGGCTTATAACTAGTATTAGTAAAACTAATTTAACTTATTGGCAACTTCATTTCTTTTTTCTACTCTCAGAGAAAGATCAGGAGACATATATGTGCGGAATAGTCGGTATCACCGGATCGCAGGACGCGAGCCTCAAGGTGCACCAGGGACTTCTCATCCTTCAACACCGGGGACAAGACTCCGCCGGTATTATTTCTCACGATCACAATTCTTCGAAATTTCATACGCACAAAGATCTCGGACAAGTTTCGCAAGTCTTTAGCGGCAACCAACTTCAGAAACTCACCGGCGACACCTCTCTGGGGCACACGCGCTACTCCACTATCGGAGACATCAAGGACTGCGATCTGCAACCGATGATGGTGAGTTACCCCTACGCAATCGCCATGGCCCACAATGGAAATCTTTCTAACTGTGCCGAGCTAAAACAAGAACTGACAAAGTCTCAACATTTTTTTACCAGCGATAATGATCTGGAAGTTCTTCTCCATCTTCTGACCCTGAATCTGATTAAGGCAGAAGGTGATACTTTCT
>CANETG010000294.1 GCA_947440875.1 Bacteriovoracaceae bacterium | reverse complement strand
CATCTGGGAACCTGGGGTCTTCTTCCAGACTTTGACCCATTTACCAGGTTTCACTTCAAATCGCGGGTGGGATCTATTGTTTATACTCATGGAGGAATGATAAACCATCCTAGTTCTGGAGGGTATCCACTTTGGGAAATCGAAGGTTTTAGCCTCGAATCTTTACGATAAAGTAAGAAGGATGTGTCTTTCTGATGGCAGTTTCAGATACACATAAGCTAGCCTATGCACTCATGAACAACCGGAAGCTGGTGAAAATCCAGCACTGTCCCGCAACTGTAACCGAAAGGAAGTCAGATACGGATTCATGGAAACGACATCCCGGGGAGGAATATTGTCGATCCTGATTATTTTTTTCAGTCTCATTCCATTTGCATTTTCAGTTGAGAATCTTGAAACGATAGAAGTTACTGCGAGTAAACGAATCGAGGACTATACTTTTTCTCAAACCGAGACTCTCACCAGAGATGAACTCGAAACCCAACCATTACCACTTATTTCTCATGCCCTAGAACGTGTCCCCGGGCTCGTGAGTTCTCAAAATGGTGGCCCTGGCGGAAGAACAACTTTTTTTATTCGTGGGACTGAGGCGAGACATATTTCATTCACACTAGATGGCCTCAAACTGAACGATCCGTCGAACAATGATCGACAGTTTGATGCTGCTTTTCTTTCACTCACATCGGTGGAAGAAATTCGTGTCCACAAAGGACCACAGGCAGTTCTTTATGGGTCAGATGCTATGGGTGGTCACGTTGAAATGATTTCAAGGAAAGGTTCTAAAAAACCAGAAAAAAAACTGACTCTCAATACAGGGAGTTTCGGAACTCTTGGGGCTTCCTACCGCCATGACTGGGCGAGCGGAACGTTGAGCCTTGTTCGTAACCGGACCGACGGAATTTCCCGCTATAATAAAAAACGGTTCGATGCCATTGAAAGAGACGGAAGTGAGATCACTCAGCTCACGAGTTCCTCTACGCATGAGATCACTCCAAAATTAAAAACAGCTTTGCTCGCTTCCTTCATCGAAGGGCGAAACGAATTAGATATCACGAGCGATAATTCGGATGAGCGAAGCCGCAATCATCAATATCTTCTTCAGCAAAAAACAAATTTTTCGCTCGGAAAAAACTCTGCCGTCTCGCTGCGGAATGGAATAAATCGAAATGACCGCCGAATAAAAAATGCGAATCTAGGGAACCTCGATTTCACCGGTAATCTTTATCAGAACGAACTAATCTGGGAAGTCAGTGAAAAAGAGGCGCGCTTTCTCACTGGAGTTTCGTCGGAAGTAGAGAGTTATTACTTAAAGGATCCAAAAAGCTTCAGTCTCAATTCGTTTTTTATTCAGGGTCTAATCACCGGAGGAGATTATTCTTTTCAGAGTGGTGTTAGGATTGACCATCATTCTCGCTACGGAAACTTCCTGACGGGATCAACAGGCTTAGAATTAAAAAAAGAAATCGGCGTCTGGGGATTACAATACTCACGCGGATTCAAAGCTCCCTCTCTCTATCAGCTTCATGATCCCGTATTAGGCAATAAGGACCTCAGCCCGGAAAGCAATCAGTCGTATGAAGCTTCATGGAAAAAGAAATTTTCGAAGCTTGAGGTCGCCTCCGTATTCTTCCACAATCGGCTTTCGAACCTCGTGACTTTCACCGGCAGTGGCTTTCGCAACCAAAACCGCTTTATCTCGGAAGGCATTGAGCCATCTCTTCAATGGAGCGAAGACAATTTTCAAGTGAAGGGAAGTTTTACGCATCAAAATATTCGGGCCGAAGAACAACCTGTTCTCCGACGCCCTTATAATCTGGCCCAGCTTTCAGGGACATGGTTTCCGACAGAAGTTTCAGAATTATTCATTAAGGGGAGATGGTTTGATTCGAGAAATGATTTTGATTTTGCTGGAGGCATAGCAAAGCTCAATTCCTTTGAGACATTTGACGCTGGCGGCAGTTACCGCTGGGACAAACACACGGTATCAATCCAGGTAGTGAATATCCTTAATCGTGAGTACGAAGAAATTTTTGGATTTAGCGTGATGCCTAGATCATTATTTGGAAGTTATGGCCTGACGTTTTAGTGAACTTTTTTATCAGCGTCTTCAAAACAGCATCCACCTTCATGGTTCTCAATTTCGTGCTCTAGACTTGCCTCATATTTTCGTCTGTCGTCTTGGGAAAGACCGAGGCTCTGGGTAAGAGTGTCGCTTAACGTCGGATGGAGAACTTCGATGGAGAGTCCCAACTCTTCCATGCCCGCTGCAAACTGATAGGCCTTTTCAGACTCATCGATTTTACATTCAAACAGAACCTGACGAGTTTCAATATCGACCACGCGGATTTTCGGGATTTCTTTTTCCATAGGCTGATGGTAATTACCCCTGAATCATATTGTCAAAGGAACACATGGGACTCGTCCTCTGGATTGATCAGAATACATTTGCGTCAAGTCTTCTGGAGAGTGTCTTCAAGAAGAAGTCCCTCGATTTTTATACGATTCCTCATGCTCGGGATTTTGTTTACCTCATCGAGGATTTAAAACCAGGACTTTTGGTGCTCGATGCAGCGACCGTAAGGGTTGACCTTGAGGCGTTTCGAAACCAGTATGAGGCCTCTGAAACTCTCAGGAAAACTCCTGTGATAGTCATTGGTAGCTGGTCAGAACTTGAGTTTATCGTGGAAAAGAGGGGAGAGCTAAGCAGGATTTTTGATCCTTTTGTGATTCCCGCTTTGTTAGAGCGCCTGTCTGCTTTATAATTTCTATATGGACAGTAAAAAAGACAAATACATCATGATTGGAGGGCTACTCATTGCTCTCATCATATTCAGCATGACGCTTTATTTCCGAAGCGGTGCTTTCTAAACGATTAGGTCCCATCAGATGAAGGGGATCCCGCTCAGACTGGGAAATAAAAAAGCTCGATAATCTTTTATCCATAACAGACAGAAGTAAATCAACCAGCTCATGATAATGAGTGTGGATCCATTGGGCGTAAAAATGATTCGGAACTTCGAGGAGAATTACGTTGTGAGAAATAACCGTCGGTCGAACGTCTTTGAACCACTGGTGATGAACTTCCGGACCGAGTATGTCTCCCAGCTGTTCTGAAACGATTGACCAAATGTATGAAGCTCTCACTACTGGATGAGCGAGATTTGTATTTTTTTCTCTGAGTCCCGCTCTTTTTTCAGTCCAGCGCGCTTTGAGAGAATTTCTAGTTTTTACAATGCGAGTTTTTTTCGTCATTAGCGGTGAAAGACTAATGAATTTATCTCACAACTTCAACTTGAATCTCATTTAACCACTTCAAGGCAACTGAGAATTTTGTTCCCATTCTTTAGCTTCTTGAGGGGCAAGAATAAAAGACTGAAGGCCTAGCTGCTGAAAAATAAAATCAGGAATGCGTATCCGATAAAAAATCCCCT
>CANETG010000293.1 GCA_947440875.1 Bacteriovoracaceae bacterium | reverse complement strand
GCCGATATCCGAGAATCGAACTTCATCGCCAACAACCATCCTGACGAAATACGCTACAACGTCATCCAGTCGCTTCAGTACATCACCGACTGGCTTTCAGGAAATGGCTGTGTCGCTCTCCCCACGACGATCGGTGGAGTACCTGCGCGCGTGATGGACGATCTCGCCACGGCCGAGCGTTCCCGCTGGGAAGTTTGGCATGAAATTTATCACGGACGATTCTCAGAAGAAGATTTCATTCGCATCGCCCATGAGGAAATGCACTTCATCCGGAAAGACCTTTCAGACACGAAGAAGATCGTTCAGGTGAAATGGGATGAGCGCACCTCCAAATGGTATCCCGTGGCGCTGAACCTGATGCTGAAACTCATGACGGACAAAACTCCAGTGGAATTTGCCACTCAGCTCTTGCTCCCGTTCACGATCGATTCGATCAGGCAGAGTTCTGACCCATGGGCAAAAGCGCTCGAGCTAGATCCTACCAAGTTTTCACTGCGAGCAAATGTGAAGGGCTTTCATTATTTCTTTGAGATGTGCGGTAGTAGAAAGTTTGGTTCAGCCTTTGCGGCCTCAGTCGTCATTGATTTAAACAAAATAGAAAAATGCATTCTGAATTTTAGTGAAGCGGATGTGCTGGAAGCCGCTGGATATCACGGGAATATCGGTGAAGGGAATAAGTCGCTCGATGTTATGGCGATTGCGGAGCAGGCAAAAGTGGACTCGGACCAAGAAGAACTACTTTCCTTGGGAACTCAATACAGAGAAAAGTTTGGTCTTAAGTTCATGATCTCGGCCAAAGGAAAATCCGGTAGCGAAATGCTTTCCACGCTTAAAGCTCGAATGCATAATTCAAGAGATGAAGAATGGCTAAATGCCCGACGAGCGCTTTTGGAAATCACGAAAAAGAGAATAGAAGCTCACCCCATGAATCATCTTTTTCGATTGATAGATGAGGCGAGGGAAAAAAGAAAGATCCCTGGTGTTCAGATCTCCACACTCCTCCAAGGAAAGATTCAGTCTTCGAGTTTTGGTGCTACAACAGACGACACTTATTTCGAGATGGCATCTCTCAGTAAATCAGTCGCGAGTGCGTTTGCCATTGAGTACTTCACGAAAAAGGGAATTCCCCTTTCAAGCTCAGTGAATAAACTTTTAGGCACGACAGCATCTGAGTTTCAAATCCCCGGTGGTGACTCTGTGACAATCGATCAGCTGATGTCGCACAAAGCTCTCAATCTTCATTACGTAAATGGTATTCCTGCAGATAAAAAAATGCCGTCCATTACCACATTCCTTACAGGTCATACTGAGTACGACTACGAACCAATTAGAGTCGTCAATCCTCCTGGAACAAAATTTCAATACTCTGGTGGCGGATTCATCGTCCTTGAACATCTCATCGTGTCACTCGAAGGGAAACCGATCAAAGAACTGACTCGGAAATTTTTGGATGACCTTGGAATGAAGAACTGGTCATTTGATCAGGAGACTCAAGAGGGTCATGATTATGCTCTTGGTGTAACCGATTCGGGGCAGACTGTTTCGGGTGGCAGAAAAATGTTTCCCGCATTTGCGGCCGGTGGAATGGGAACGTCCCAAGAGACGGCGAAATTTCTCTCTCATCTAGAGACCGCGTACCATGAGCTTTCTGGTTCTGGTCCCATTTCTCATGATACTGCTCGAGTGATGCTTCATGGTACGGATCAGGGCTGCGTTCAATTTATGGGCTGCCTCATGGGTCTTGGTATTTTCATCGCTCACGCGGGCGATAATAAACTCATGATTCATCAAGGAGCAAACGACGGCTTCCGCTGTCTTTTTCTTCATGCTTTTGAAGGGCCTGATCGTGGAAAGGGATTTGTCATCCTTGCCAATAAAGATAATGAGGCGATGCTCTTCATCGCTGAAGCAGCACAACTCATTTTGAAAGAAATGAAGTTCGAGGGGATTGATACCACTTTGTTTGCGAAAACTTTTTCGACGGACAAGCTTCGCCAAGAGGAGATCGTTAATCTTGGTTACAAGAATCTGGTTTTCAATGCCTTCCTTCCTATGCGACCGGAACCGATTACCGATCGAGGACCAAAAGATCCACTCGCGGCTCATAATCTTTTGGTGGATGCCAAAGTTGTTCATGTCTCGGATGAGATGTTTGCCCGCGCAGAAAATCTTTTCTCCGATCATTTACCCAAATTTGATCCGACTCTTTTTGGTAAGCAAGGGAAGGTGATGGATAGCTGGGAAACAGTGAGACACAATCCCTACGGAGTCGATACTCTTCACCTAGAACTTAAAACAGCGTCTCCTGTTCGGTATCTTCTCCTTTCTACCAAGTATCATACGGGGAATTATTCTCCGGAAGTCATGATCGAAGGTTATTCCGAAGGTCATTGGGAAACTATTCTTCCGCGGATGATACTCCAGGGTCATTCTGAAGTAAGAATCACTCTTCTAGAGAACACAAAAAATCTTTCTGAAATTAAGATCTCTCAATTCCCGGACGGCGGTTTCACAAGACTCGGTTTGTTCCTGGATCTACCGAACGATGTGAAACAAACTTTCGATGGGGTTTCGCGCAGGTATGAGGAAAAGGTTCCGCAAACCAAAAAACCACTCTCGATTCCTTACTCACCGGATACCGATGAGATTGAAAAAAATTTGAGCATCGTCGACGGTGAGTTTAACAATGCGAGTCTGGCGTTCGGGGCGAAAGTTCTCTCAGCAACTGATGAGCACTATTCTCCCGCTTCAGCGGCAATTTCACCGGCGGGGCCCATCAATATGTTTGATGGAATGGAGTCGGCCAGATCAAGAGTCCCCGGTCACTTTGAAGAAGTTGTCATATCGCTGGCAAAAATTCTTCCAGTGCATCTGATCGAAATGGATTTCACTTACTTTGTGAATAATAATCCGCTCGAAGTTTCGGTCGAGGGCCATGATGGGAAAGACTGGATCACTCTTGTGGCGAAAACGGTTGTGAAGCCATTCCGTGGAAATAAGAAAAGCTTTTCTGTTTCCCGGTCGGAAAAAATCGAGAAGCTCCGTCTTCGTACTTATCCGTGCGGGGGGCTCAACCGGTTAAGGGCGATGTCGAGAATCTAGGTCACTTTTTTAACGAATTCGGATTTGAGAATCATCCCACCGAAGCCTTCAATCTTGCAGGAAATATTGTGGCCATCGGTACTTTCCACGAGCCTAATATTTTTCACCTTGGTTCCAACCTTGACCGTAGATGATGAACCCTTCACCTTCAGATCTTTGATCACTGAAACTGAATCTCCGTCTTGAAGTGTTATCCCATGAGCATCTTTGATAGAAAAATCTTCGGAAGGGAGTACTGAAGTGCTCACGTCTTGTGCCCATTCATGGAAGCACGAAGGGCAAATGAATAAGTTTCCATCTGCATAGCCATCTTCAGAATGACACTTGGGACATTTAGCTACTTTATCCATG
>CANETG010000292.1 GCA_947440875.1 Bacteriovoracaceae bacterium | reverse complement strand
TGCAGTAAAGTTGCTTCACTTCACCGAGAAGCTTTTTGAAATTTTCTTCACAGATACCATGAAGTTTTGGATCGACCTCAAGTTTTGGATCTACGTCGTAACAGGATTTCATCATGGATCCAAAAGCCGTTTGCTCAATTGGATCAAGACATTCCTTGATGACATTTCCTTCAACCCGGGCATAGAAATTAAAAAATTTATTGATACTTTTTGAAGAGACACCAACGCCCGATCGATCAAAAAGAATTCTGAGTTGGACGCGATCTTTTTGGGAGTCGTAATTTCTGATAGAGATCTCTTTGGCCGCATAATTCCCTGTTTCAAAACTTTCAATTTGTTGAGAAGGTTTGTTGCTTCTCCCAATAGACTCTTGATCATTGCCAGAATTCGACTTGTTTTCGAAAATCTCTCCTTCTTTGACAATTGAGTCACCGTTTTTGTCTTTTAACTCAGAGATCCTAAGCGGCTCAGCAATGTTTTTATTCAGAAAATTTAGGCGGCAGGTGTTGGGATCAGAAACCTGTTCACCAATTCTATTCATGGCCCGGGTGAGGTCGCTTTTATCTTTGAGACCAATCTCGGATTTTTTTTGATTGTCACTTATACCTACGACGACGGCACCAAGACCGATGACTAAAACACCAGAGACCATCGCTTCAACCATGGAAAATCCGCGACTGGTTATCCGCATATGATATTTCCTTGAGCGTCGAATCCAACTGCCTTCCCATTAAACCCACACGATTTTCCTGCGTGAATTTTATCGAGATCGCATTTGATATCCTTGAATTGTGGAGGGCGAGAGCCGAAGACATCTTTACAAATTTCTTCTATCGTACGTCGTTCAACGAGCGCAATTGCAGCTGCGCAATCAAGATTTGCGGTCATACTTCCGAAACTTCCTTCGCAGATTTTTTTCATGATCTCTTGAAATGTTTTGGTATTATTGAGACGGCAATCCTCGATCTTACCACTCTGCATATTCACAGGGACGGGAATTTCTCTTTTGACGAGACGGCCATCTCGATTTACGGAAAGAACAATTTTAGCAATTCCTTTAATGTTATCCGTATCGACAGGATAAAATTCTTCATATTTCAAACTCGTGACCATTGTCTTTCCAAGTTTTTGATTCTGGGCAACAGTGACGCCACCAAATTTAATTGAGAGTTCATCTCCCGGAGCTTTATTTTTAATCTGAGCGCAACCTTTGTCGGTGGAAAGCGATGCCTCAAGGAGTTTTTCGAAACTTCCTAGGTTGAGGGATTGTTCGGCAGCAACTTTTTTTTTGTCGGTATTGGTGAGCAAGTTCACTAGCCCAAGTCCCACAACACTTGTGATCCCAACAGAAACGAGAATTTCTGTGAGACTAAAACCCTTATCATTTTTAGTCATCTTCATGGGCATGATTTTGTCCCGGTTGCTAGTGAAGTTGCTCCACAAGAATTCGTCTGGGTGAATGTCGTTCCCGCGCAAACGTCGGTGGGATCAGGACTATAATCTCCAGGGTCATAGTTCCCTGACTGTGGCCGTGTTCTTTTGCATGTATTGGTTTGAGTAAATGGTTGTCCGGCGCAAACTGTATTCGGATCTGGTGCCCAGTCTTGAGGATCCCAAGTTCCCCGAGGGCAGTCTTTGTAGCACCAATCCGTATCGAGATCTTTATTTAAGCAGTAGTCGGCAGGATTGGGACAAGTCACAGGCATACAAGTGCATTCGAGAGAACTCGAAGCTGAGAAGCCGGCCACGACCCAGTTCCCTCGAGGGATTCCTCTGTTATCGACACCAGAGCACGCCATGTTGCGATTGGGATGCGGACAGGTAGGTCCGGAGGCGCAGAAATTTTCTCGCGTGAACTCCAGAACCACACCATTGGTTCCGTGGATATTATCACACCGGCCAGTTGTTTCGTTGAAGTCAGCACCGAATTCTGTGCAGGACTGTCTCATGGCATCCTGGATCGAGCCCGACTGATTACTCATGCATGTTTCTACCACTGTATCTTTGGTGATCATATAAATAGGAACGGTGTATAGTTTTTCCAAGGCTCCGAATGAGCCCTCGTTGTTCACACGTGCCTCTGTGAATTTGAATTTAATATTTAATTGAAGCTCGCGGTAACGAGTTCCTGGTGAAGGAGAATAACCGAGCAAAGTGAAATCGATAATTGTCCCTCCCTTCAGTTGAGATCCTGAAGAGTAAGCGACAGAATTATTTTTTGTTAGGATCGCTGTCAGGCCACCAGTGAGAGCTCCTGGTTGATTAAAGGTTGCTTTACAATTTTCGTAATCAGTAAGGAAGTCAGAGATCTGATTGATCTGTTGAAAAGCATCATTACGATTTTGAGAAAATTTTTGAAGTTTACCCTTGGTGTTTGTTGTCCTGAGAACATACCCACCGCCACCCAAGAGAACGACGCTCGCGATGAGGATTTGAATAATTGAGCTACCTAATTGATTCGAAAAAATTCGCATGGGATTTATTTTATCATACTCAAAATGAAATCTTGGTGTATTTACAGTCTTTCCATTCTCCCCAAGGGTTATTTCCTAGGGAATGAGTATACAACCTATTGAAACCAGGCATGACCAAGTGGATTCTTGGTCTCTTGTCCATTTCAATGATCATCCTCATCGATGCCCCAGAATTGTGCTCATACACTTTCCGGTCTTCATTCCATTTGGCGGTTCCCGGATCAACTGAATGACTATCTCCGGCGGCCCCCATTTCGGGAGCAAACTTCCAATCCGCATTTTTCGATAAGTGAGCGAACGCAAGTTTGTGAAGATCACCCCATGACCGTCCTGCGACATCTTTCAGTGCTGCTTGATAGACGTCTTTCATCTCTTTTATCTGCTTTTCTGATTTCACTTTGAGGAGTCGCCAAAGACCATACTCATTCACGTCCCATTTCTCCATCAGAAGATCGGTGAATCGGCGGTAGATTGCCGTTCCTTTCGAAGTCTCAAGGGAAATGAGATCCCAGTTTCTCAATTCGGGAATATCTAGGTGCGTGAGGTAGAGAGGAACAAAATATTTAGCGTCCACGACCTGTCGGTCACACTGAATTTTTTTAAAACTCTCGAGATCTTGCTTGGGTTGAAGGAGCTCATCGATCCGGTTCCCACGAAAAGAGAAAGCGTAACCTCGTCCCCCGTTAAGTTCCGCGTCTTCAGGAAAATGGCGGTTGTTGGCTGAGTACACATACTCGCGAGACGGATTTAAGACATGCGGACGCTCCTCGGAAGAAAACTCCTCATACTTGGTCAGCTCTTGGTAGGACACTTTCTGCATCCCAAAAAGAGTTTTTCCCACCGAGCGGAGAATCTTTCCGACGACTCTGTATCCAATTTTTCCTTCCGTATCGGCGAACACAAAATTCCATGCAGGGACTCCCACAGATCTCAGTTTCTCCTCCATCTCAGCCACGGTCTTTACTTCCGGGAGTGAAAACATCGGTGTG
>CANETG010000291.1 GCA_947440875.1 Bacteriovoracaceae bacterium | reverse complement strand
GAAAATGCCAGCATCTCCTGTGCGCTCTTTAAAATGGATGCGATGAGAAATCCTCTCATCCGGAATTTAAAAAACGGCGACAAAATTATTGTTTTAGGACCTCTTAGCGTCTACCCCAAGCGGGGCACTTTTCAGATCCTCGGAAAAAGAATCATGCCCGCTGGGGAAGGACAGCTCAAGCTCCAGTTCGAGCGCTTGAAGGCAAAGCTCGCGCAGGAAGGACTCTTTGATATTGAGACAAAAAAAACTTTACCCGTTTTTCCCAAACGAGTCGCTGTCATCACCGCACCCCACGGCGCCGCCCTTCAAGATTTTTTAAATGTCATGAAGAGAAGAACTCTTTGGCACGATATTTTGATTGTCCCAGCAGTCGTCCAAGGACCGGATTCTCCGCGCTCATTACTTGCCGCTTTTAAAAAAGCCGAATCCATCCCTGGAGTTGAAGTCATCGTTCTGACTCGCGGGGGAGGAAGCCTTGAGGATCTTTGGTCATTCAATGATGAAGCCCTGGTCCGCGCGATCCATGAATGCCAAATCCCGACGATCAGTGCAGTCGGGCACCAGGTGGATTTCTCTCTGTGTGATTACGTCGCCGATCACCGGGCAGAAACCCCGACCGCCGCCGCGGAGACACTTTCTCAGCCGCAAACGGAACTCGAGAAGCGTTTGATCTTTTGCCAATCGCACATGCGTTCAGAACTGTTTAAACGAAAGCAATCCATCGAGCTCTGGATCCAAAAGCTCCACCCCCGTGAAATTCTCGGACTGATTCATGTGAAGATTAAAAATGCTCATAAGGAGCTTTCGGAAATTCGCCTTCGTGATCGAGCTCATGAACTCATTGGTCATCATGAAAAGAGTCAGGAAATCGACGAGCTCCTCATGCGGATGAAACACAAAACTGAATTTAAAATGAACGAGGTCAAAGCCGAGCTCAAGCGGATAGATCAAGTCATGAGTGCTTTAGATCCGTCGAAAGTTTTGACCCGTGGATATAGTTATGTGGAAACGGAAGGGAAAGTCCTCACGACGTTATCGGATTTTAAGAAGCTTCCTTCTGAGTCTGTCTTAGGGATTCGCTTCCAGGACGGAACTGCCAAAGTAAAAAAGGTTAATGCATGAAGATCATTTTTCTTTTCACCGCATTTCTGCCGCTGGCTGCCTGTGCAAGTCAACCGCCACTCCACCTGGGCAACATTCATCCAGGTGAAGTGCGAATCCTTCAATTTCAAGTCAAAGATCCGGAGGCAAAGCTTTTCTGCCGAGATCTTCCTGTTCGTTATTCTTCAAACGGTAAATTGGCTCGCGCCATTCTCATCGAAACTTATTTCTCCGATCTGACTCCTTACACCTGTCAGCAGAAAAAAGGCGATAGGGTCCTGGAGTCTTACAGTCTGAAAGTTATCGCCAAGGAGTACGAAGCTGAGTTCCTTAAAGTGGATATGAAAAAAATTAAATTGAATGCCAAAGATCAGAAGCGAGCAGATGCGGAACAGCTCATCTTAGATAAGATTTATGCCTCGTCAAATAATGATTTCTTTTTTCAGTTACCCTTTCAAGAGCCCATGACGAGTTTCAAAACAAGTATCTACGGCAAAAAGCGCGTTTATAATAATCACAAAAAAGGTCAGCACCTCGGCATTGATTATCGTGCCGCGATAGGGGAAAAAGTACCAGCTGCGAACCGCGGAAGAGTGGTCCTAGCGCGGGATCTTTTCTATACGGGCTGGACGGTTTTGATTGATCACGGACTCGAAGTCTTTACCAATTACGGACACCTTTCGAAAACACTCATTTCGGAAGGAACCATAGTAGAGAAGGGAGACATCATCGGTCTTTCGGGAAACACCGGGAGAACGTCAGGGCCCCATCTTCACTGGGGTGTAAAAATCCAGGGACAGTATGTCGACGGAATGTCCCTCGTAACGGAAACAGAACAGACATTTAAGAATGATAAGTGATTATTCAGGTTACTTCACATTTAGAATTGATCCGACTCTGCCGCAGGATACGCGCCGACTTGTTGAAGACATGCTTGTTACTTGGCGCGAAGCCTTTATTACAGAAATCATTCAGTGGGATCCACCGCACTCTCAAAAAGTGATCGTGGACTTTGTTTCGGAAGGTAGTCTTCACCAAGTGAAGACGTCGAATCAACTCACGATCTGCATTCTAGACCCGAATCAGGGATTGTTTAGTTTTGGACAAAATCTCGAACTCTCATCTGCCGACGCCATCTTGGAAGATAATTTTGATATTCGTCAGCTGGAAAGAATCATAGAACCCTACTTACTCTCGCTCCTTGCTCTCAAAGAAGAAGAGTTTTTTCTCGTCGGATCTAAAAACATGCGCAAGTTTGAGCAGAAAGCTCGCTCACTGACGCAGAATAAGGAGCTCTCATCAGAGTCACTTCTTCATTATGCTCAAGCGTTAGTTGATCTCGAAAAAGAAATGATCCAGGCTGATGACCTTCAAAAAGTCGGTAAGGTCCTCAAGCTCTTTGTTAAAAACAACATCGAGAAGGCAAAGTTTCAGTTCTATACAGGTGGCGATCTCTGGAAACTCACGACTTCCAGAAATTTTTTGGCACTCCCCAAGTATCGGAATATCTTCCTTGGGATCGAGCTCAATTGGGATGATGAAGACGCCGAAAAACTTGTGAAGAAGCTTTTCTTTTTTCAAACGCTCGTGAGCTTTTTCCTCTCCCGTCACGAGACGAGTGATCCCTTTGCCGATGAAAATCTTTGGGACGGAGTGCTCGATGGGATTCCGTTTCCCGTAGGCCTTCTTTCTGCGAAAGGGGAAATTCACCAGCATAACACACTGTTCGCGAAGCTCAGTTATCCGCCGACGGATTGCCTGAAGCTCGAGGCCCGCCAAAAAATTATCATCGGGGACATTCCCTACAATATCTTTCGAAAGGATATTTTCCATCTCGATGAGAAAAAAGTTCTCTTCGTCTTTTTTACGGAAAGCTTTTTCTTAAAAGGTGAGGGAAGCTTAACTCCGACGGGACAAGAACTCGGGATCATCAGTTCGAGCATTGCTCATGAACTCAACAATCCTATCGCCGGAATTCAGGCGGCACTTTCCCTTCTCATGTTAGACAGTGAGTTGGACGACGAGGCGATGCAAACACTAAGAGAAATGAAAAATGGTTCTCAGCGCTGTAAGCAGCTGATCGAGACGTTTCTCGGCTTTTCGCGAGCGACTCCGCGGGAACAGGGTCTCATTGAAGTCCAGAGTCCTGTGACGATTTCCTACCAGCAGGCGCAGAATCTTCTCCGCTTCCGGACCGTCGAAAGTGGAATTCGATTCTCTCTTGAATATTCAAAACATACCGATTTTCGACACAAAGTGAATCTCTCTCTGTTCACCATGACTTTCTATCTCATCATGGGTGAGCTCATGACTCTTTATTCTCACCAACTTCTCGTGGCGAGTAAAAATCAAATTGAGAAAGTGATTAAGGG
>CANETG010000290.1 GCA_947440875.1 Bacteriovoracaceae bacterium | reverse complement strand
TCAATTCAACGCGGCCAATTTCTAAACCGCAGATGCGAAAGATGGAGGAGGCTTTTTGAATCTGTGCCTGGATTTCTCCAGGGGTTGCCCACGCGGAGCTTTTATCGATAAAAATCTGGAGAGGAATTTGCTGAATTCCAGCCGTAGGCGCTGGGGCCAGGATGATTTCCGATTGAGTTTCAGACCAAGACGACTGGGCACTGACGCCGATGGAGCTAATCAGTAAAAAGAAAAAAATAATCTTCACTTACCAGCCTCGAGAATATTTTTTAGCCGTAAATCTTTAATGGCGATGTGCACTTCGTTGGTACGCACAGAGTTCTTGCGCCAGCTCTGTCGGTCCTCCGGCGAGATCTGACTTTTCCGACTCGCAAAACTTTTATGTTCTGCTTTAAGCGTGACTAACTCCTGCTTCAAATCGATCAATTTTTTTTGATCTTCTTGAGTGAGGTATTTTCCATCTTCCATTTCTCATTTCCTGATTGAAGCCTTTCGCTATTATACCCCCTGGGCCCAAGTTTTGCATCAATCCTCTGAAGCAGATCCCAACAAATGGAGTGGCTCATGCCAAGAGAAATCACTGAAAACAATAGATTAGAAGGAGACTCGGAACTTGAATGGGAAGTAGACCACGCCGGAGTTATTCACCTGAGAAAGACCCAAAGTAAGACCGTCTTTTTGGAAGGGTATGGGACAGAGGATTTCGGAATTTCACCCTACGAGACCAAACGATTGATCACGCCTGGGCGAATTCTCGTTGCCACGGGACTTGCCACGGCTGGTTTAATTGGGTGGAAATTTAAAGAGACTCTTTACATCTACGCCCTGATATTCAGAGAGTCTCTGCGACAAAATGCTTAATTTTCTCTTTAGATTTCGCTGACTCATTCCGAGTGAGATCAATAAAATCCGCAGAGATAAAAAGCTCATTCCATAAATAGCCAAAAGCATGAAATCAATTCTGACCGCAGGTCCCTTGGAAACGAGAGCAGTCATTGGAACACTAGCCTCAACGTTTTAATCAAGGAGGATTCTGATGAAAACATTATTCATTGCCTTTTCTCTCATGTTAACAATGGTTGCCTGTAACAAAGACGCTAAAACGCGGTACGCTGAAGAACGTCAGGAAGCTAACAAAGAATTTAACGAAGACATTCGAGAAAGCCGTGCCGATGTTCAGGAGGCCACTGAAGACCGTAACGAAACAATGAACGAGGCGAGTGAAGATCTTCGTGAAGAACAAAGAGAAGAAGCTGAATAAAACGACAAGGGGTCACGCCATTGGCCCCTTTTTAACTTAGACGATGCTCCTTCCCGACTGCTATATTAAAAGTCATGCTAAAGCCTCTGACTTCCATCAAGCGCTACCCGCTACAGACCAATGAGAAACTTCAAGGTTGGGACAGCGCTGACGAATTAATACTCTCGCACGCGAGATCCCTTGATCTGATTGGGAAAAGAATTCTTATCCTGAATGATAATTTCGGGGCCCTCAGCGTTTCACTTGAAGATCTTCGTCCAGTGACTTACACCGATTCCTTCGTGAGTGCGAAGGCGATCGAACTCAATTCCGGAAGAAGAATAATTCCCCTTCACGATCTAGAAAGTATCGAGGGGACGTTTGATCTCATCCTCATCCGGATTCCTAAAAATATGTCTTTTTTTGAGGATCAACTTTGTCATCTCTCTGGGCATCTTCACACAGGATCAAAAATTATCTGTGCCTCAATGGTAAAGCATCTTGCTCCCACGAGTTTTGATCTTTTAAATAAATACATCGGAAGCACGACCACGAGCCTGGCCGAGAAGAAGGCGAGACTAATTTTTGCGGACTTTCAAAAGAGTCAGGTGATCTCTCCCTATCCTCAATCGGTCAAACTGGATGGCTTCGAGAAAATTTTTCTCAACCACTCCAATTTATTCAGCCGCGAAAAGCTTGATATTGGTACGCGGTTTTTTCTCGACCATCTTCCCAGCGGAAATTTTCAAAAGATTCTCGATCTGGGGTGTGCCAATGGAGTGATCGGAATCAAAGCAAAAATGTTAAACCCAAAAGCGCGGATCATCTTTAGTGATGAATCCTGGATGGCGATTAAAAGTGCCACGGCAAACTACCGTTCGCACTTTGATGACGAGGCCGAATTCGTGTGGACAAATTGCTTCGAGGATAAACCCGTTAAGGACTTTGATCTGGTTCTGTGCAACCCCCCGTTCCATCAGCAAACGACCATCGGGGATTTCATCGCTTGGCAGATGTTTAAGGATTCGTTTGAAGTCTTGAAGGCAAGTGGATCCCTCATCGTCATCGGTAATAGTCACTTGGGTTATCAAATCAAAATGAAAAAGATTTTTGGGAATGCCCGGATCGTTGCGACCAATCAGAAGTTCATCATCTGTGAATCAGGAAAATAAATGTCCGTGAATCTTTACCGCTTTCAAATTGAGCTCTCGGATGTAGAACGCGCGGTTTATGAAACCCTCGATTTCCGAGTTGCCCAGCACCCCTCAGAAGGCATCCATTACATGCTCACAAGGGTGATCGCTTTCGCGCTCAATAGCCAAGAAGATCTCGCCTTTGCTTTGACGGGGCTCCACGACCCCGATGCCGCTGCGATAAGTGTGCCGGAAATGAGTGGTGGGTTTAAGCTTCTGATTGAAATTGGAAGCCCGAGTGCCAAGAAGCTTCATAAGGCGACCAAGGTTTCAAAGTCCGTAAAAGTCTACACTTATAAGAATCCAGAACTCATGATGCGTGAACTTAAGGAAGAGAAGATTCACCGCGGAGATGAGATAGCCTTTTATTCGGTCGTTCCTAGTTTCCTAGATGAGCTTGCTGCGCTCTTAAGAAAAGACAACCGCTGGGGTATTCTTTTCAATGACGGTTTAATAACTGTAGAGGCCGGAGGGAAATCCGTGTCTTGTGAATTAGTCTCTCACCGTTTCGCGGGGTGACACTGGGCCCCGTTAGCGCTAAAATCATCCTATGAAAGTGCTTCTCGTTCTCCCCCCTTTAACACAATTTAATACTCCGTATCCTTCGACGGCGTATCTGACTTCGTACCTTGAAAAAGCTGGGTACCAGGTCGATCAAGTTGATCTTGGCCTCGAGCTTATTCTCAAGATTTTTTCTCGAGAGGGAATCAGACGAATCGCCCAGGAAGTCAAAAAATCAAAAACTAAAAATGAACTCTTAGATTTCTTTCTCGATGCGGCTTCTGAGTACGAAAATAATATCGAAGCGGTGATCCAATTTCTGCAGTCTCATGAGTCCCCCCTCCTTCAAACTTTTATCGACAGGCAAACGCTCCCCGAGGGCCCGCGCTTCATTCCATTGGATGACAACCAGGGTGGAGTTCTTGATCTTTACAGTGAGCTCAGTGACGTCGATAAGGCCAAACACATCTGCAGTCTTTTTCTTGATGATCTTGCAGATATCATCCGGATCGGGGTGGATGACGATTTTGGATTTTCTCGTTAC
>CANETG010000289.1 GCA_947440875.1 Bacteriovoracaceae bacterium | reverse complement strand
TCTTCTGCGAGCGAAAGTAAACGAATGGATTCGACCTGGAGTTCCACTTGGCCAGTGAGCATGTTTGCGTTTTTAGCAGAGTCAGGGCGAGCAATCACTTTCCCAGTAGCAAGAAGAACGGACTCAAGAGAAAACTGCCGGAGATCGTTCACATCACCTTTGTAAGATTCAAAACCTAATTGCGTAATTCCATACTTGTCACGAAGATCGATGAAATGAAGCGCACCGAGATTCCGGTACTTGTTCATCCAACCGCAGAGGGTGACCGTTTTCCCGATGTCAGATTCACGAAGCTCACCGCAGTGATGTGTTCTCATTGATCCGGAAAGTTCTTTTCTAGTCGATGTAAAATTAGACATAATGAGAGGCTCCTGACGATCGTATGAATTGCCCAAAATCATAACCGAAATAGAGACAAACTTCATGACAAAATTTCTTACCCTCTGGCTTATGTTGACCTTGATTTCTTGCCAGAGTGAGTCACGAAATCAATCAAAAGAAGGCGCTCTTCTCACTCCCTCTGGAGAGATGATCAAGACGAGACTTGCCGTTACTCCTCCCGAGCAGGAACAGGGTCTTTCGGGTGTTCAGCCAGATGATTTTGGTGATGATCAGGGAATGCTTTTTTATTACAATCAAGACAGCGATAAGTTTTTCTGGATGCCAGATACTTATTTTGATCTCGACCTTTTTTATCTTGATAAGGATTTAGTCATCCTAGACATTGTGAGGAAGCTGCCTCATCACAAAGGTCGTCATAATGAGGCCCTGATTCCCAGAGCGCGAGGAGTCTGGTGCCGTCACACCTTGGAAATGAGGGCCGGCTCTCAAATCGCAAATGGCTTGAAAACAGGCGATAAACTCATATGGAAAGGAAGCTCATCCCTCGAAAAGGCAGTCCGATAAATGGTCAACTATCACTTTATTTCAAGCGGTGGAGCTCGAAACCGTTTTTCACAGGAAAATAGATAAATGAAGGCATTCCTTTTTTTTCTCCTCTTAAGTGTTTCGTTGCAAACTTTTGCCTTTGATCCTCGACTCATCGAAATTCGATCTCAGGTTGAAAGTACGGCCATCCAATATTTTATTGATCACGCTCATCCGGAATCAGGACTCGTAAGAGATAAAGCGCTCAGTTTTTCGGATACTCCTGAAAGCAATGTCACCTCTTCTCTTGCGGCAACTGGATTTGGAATGACTGTTCTTGCTCACGCCTCGACCGTAGGAAAAATCCCCGTTACATGGGCACGCGATTACACTTACAAAACGCTCCGTTTCGTCCGCGACTATGTTCCCCACCACAGAGGTTGGTTAGTCCATTTTGCTGACTGGAAAACGGGAGAGCGCACGAGAGGAAGTGAGTATTCGACGATTGATACGGCACTCTTTGTTGCCGGTGCACTTTACGCGGCGGAAGTCTTAAAAGATCCAGCAATTTCTGAAATCGCCCAAGATATTTATGAACGAATGGATTTTCATTCCGCTCTCACCGACGATGGAAAGAAACTCGGAAAAAAAACGATCTCTCTTTCGTTTACACCTGAAAAGGGCTGGACGAAGTATCAGTGGGAAATCTACGCAGAACAAAAAATTATGCTTCTCCTTGGTCTTGGGCATCCCACCAAACCCCTTCCGCGTGAAACGTGGTTCGCTTGGAGAAGAACTCTGATGGGTGCGAGGATGCCCCTTTTTATTCATCAATACTCGCCAGTATTTTTTGATTTTCGGAACTTCGACGATGGATTTCAGAATTATTTTAAAGCCGGGTTGAGTGCGACTTTCATTCACCGGGATATGAATCGCTCCGGTTTCTGGGGCTACTCCGCTGGTGAATCTCGTGGCGGGTACGCTGTGTACTCACCTGCACAATTCTCCACCACACTCTGCATCGGATGCGCAGCGGGCTCTGCGATGTTCGCTCCAGAAGTTGTGATGCTTGATATTTACCAATGGAAGAATGGAACGTACGGAAAAAAACTGTGGGGTCGCTACGGTCTCGTTGATAGCATCGATCTGGAGCAAAACTGGTTCTCACCTTTTATTTTGGGTATCACTAAAGGCCCAGAATACATGAGCGTCCAAAACATGGAAGGTAGAACTTCTATCTGGAAAGATTTTATGAAAATCAAAGCGATAAAAAAAGCTGTTTCGATTATTAAGAATCGTTAGAGCGAAGTATTTTTGCTGACTTCGACTTCCGGAGTTTCACCGGCGAAGAGAATAAGAAATTCATCCACTGCAATGACGCCCAAATGTTCTTTGGCCAATAGCCGTTGATAATTTTTATCCGACTGAATTTTACCAATCTCAGTTCGGAGTGATTTATTTTCGTCCTGAATCGATCTCAGTTCGGAACTGTTTTCTTTGATCGCACCCTCAGTCGCAAAGTAATCCCAAACACCACGGTCCATACAGATGAGGCGAAGAACGAGAAGTCCGATAACAGACCAGCCAATTTTCGCGAGGATATTTTTTCTGACTTTTGGTTTTTTATCAGCGCGGTTACCTAGGCGAGTAGGACGTGTCTCAGTTACCTCATCTTCGGTTTGATCATTCAGATAATCGATTTCAGTTTCAGTGAGTTCAGATGAGCGGTGTTTAATGAGTTCAGCCTCGTCTGCGTGGGCCATGGCCTTGCGACGAGACGTTGTTTCATAAACCGCCGGGGGATTCGTTGATTCGGCCGCAAATGGGCGGTTGAAAACGTTCTTCTTTGTCCGGAGTCTGCTCTTGGGAGAGCTATGGGAAGACGGAGCGAAGGGGGATTCCACCTCTTCATACTCCTCATGAGCATTACGATTCATTCTTAATTCCACGCAAAATACATCCTGTATTTCGTCCGGCTTTCTGCTGGACTGTTACTTATGTGTGCTTAATAACAAGTTAACATGGTCAGCTAATATCCCGCAACGTGGAACTGGGGAGAACTTTTTTCCTAGTGAGATTTTTTTTAAAAAAAAAGGGCCCGATAAACGGGCCCATTTAAAAAAAGTATTAGTAACGTGAGCGTGATCCGCCACCACCAAAAGATGGTTTGCCCCGATACCCGCCCCCACGACTTCCACTACCACCGCCGAAGGCTCGTCCGCCTCCACCATTGCCGATGGGAGCTGGAGAAGCGAGCTCAATTGAAACGCGGCGATTGCCCCACATTTCACCTTTCATCGCCAGCACTGCATCTGTGAATTCAGAAGACACTTCGAGGAAAGAGAATTTTTCTTTCGCATCGATTTTCCCGATATTTCTTCCCGCTACCCCTGCAGCGTTCGAAATAAACTTCAAAAGTTCTCCAGAAGTAGCTCCGTCCATTGTTCCAAGGTTGATGAAGAATTTCTGCATCCCACCGGATACGCGAGTGCCTTGAACGCGGTCGAATTGATTCTTCGGAGTGACATCAATTTCCTGCGCTTTCTGGTAACGCTTGAGCGTGTTTTCAAACATGAAACCGTAGATTCCTTTGACAAGGTCTTCTTTTGACATG
>CANETG010000288.1 GCA_947440875.1 Bacteriovoracaceae bacterium | reverse complement strand
GATGACCAAGGATTCGCATGTACCCCGCCAGGAAAACGAAATTCACTTCATGATTCGTGAGTGCTTCCAAGATTCTCTTCTCATGCTCAGATTTTCTGTCCTGGCCTTTGAGTCCCCCCATCGGAAGAATGCGGTGAACCGGTAACATGGGGTACATCTGGCCTACGAGATTCGGAAGCGGTGAATCGAGAGTATCAACGATCAAGCAAGCGATTCGAACATTCGGGTAGAGTTTCGCCGCTTCCATTAAATGAAGAGCATTCGTTCCAGTCCCGGATGCCATGAGAGCGATATTTTTCATTCTTTCGCTCCGATGTCTTTTCTAAATTGTTCACCGGAAAAAGAGAATTCCTGAATCTTTTTATAAGCGTGAGCACGGGCGAGATCACGGTTTTTTTCCCAGGTCGTTACTCCGAGCACTCTCCCGCCGTCAGTCAGGAGGTCTTCTCCAACTCTCATCACTCCCGCAAAAAAGAACTGGGTATGCGAGTCCTCGAGCGCTCGAGCCGAAATGATCTGACCCTTCTCGACGGTTTCTCCGAAAAGTCCTGGATAGCCTTTCGCCGCTTTCACCACATGGACCGCCACTTCGTTTTTCAACGTCAGAGGCTTTGTTTTATTTCCTTTCAATAGTTCGAGCAAAGACTCCGAGAGATCTCCCTCGATCAACGGAAGAATCGTTTGCGTTTCCGGATCACCGAATCGGACATTATATTCTAAAAGATTCGATGTCTTTTCATGGACCATGAGACCGATAAAAAGAATGCCTGTGAACGGCGTCCCACGAGATTTCATTTCTCTGAGTGTCGGAAGTAAGTAGGTCTCCGTCGCTTGGGATAAAAATTCTGGACTCGCCCAGCTCACTGGAGAAACCGCTCCCATCCCACCGGTGTTGGGACCCAGGTCTTGATCCAGGAGGCGTTTGTGATCTTGAGCGGCCCCGAGGAAAAGAAACTCTTCATCATGGCAGGCGTAGAAGAGAGAAATTTCTTTTCCCGAGAGACCTTCTTCTACGAAGATACCTTGTTCGATTCCGGGCATGGGACTCTGTTTGATTTGCATGAGAGCGTCGGTTGCTTCCGCAGGCGAAGCACACACAAAAACACCTTTCCCTAAGGCCGGACCAGAGATTTTAATCACTGGTTTTTGAAATCCTTTTAGAACTTCAAAGGCCATCTCAATGTCTTCTCGAAAACATCTCGTGAGATCACGGTAGCGCGCCGTTGGAATCCCAGCGGCAGTCATTACACCTTTGGAGAATAATTTCGATTCTTCTAATTGTGCTGCTTTTTTTGTCGGCCCGAGGCAAGCGACACCCATTTCCTGTGCCCAGTCAGAAACACCCTCGTATAAAAATTTCTCCGCACCGGGAATAATCAGATCAATTTTCTCTGACCGAACGATTTCTTTAAAGTTGTCGCGATTAAATGATTGTTTTATAAACTTCAACTTTTCACGGCTCGGGCCGGTCATGAACTCCATGCCAGGGTTCCCCGGCCAAACGGCAATGCGATTCGTGCTTTTATCCTGCCCGAGTCTCCAGAGAAGTGCGTGTTCACGGCCACCAGATCCGAGGATCAGAAGATTCATGCTTCACTCGCTTTAAGTTTTGTGATGAGCTTTTGAAGCCTATATTGTGCGGTCATAGAATTCGACACGAGTTCCGGCAGAAGATGGTACATCTCTTCCACGGCTAATTTAAACTCACGGTTCAGTTTTTCGGGTGGAGAAATAAATTCTTTAAACTGCTCGCCGTGTTTCTTTTTCGTCTCGTCCAACATCAGCTGCCAATCAGTTCCCTTGTAATACTGACGAATAATTTCCTTAGAGAGCTGAACACCGTCTTTGGTCAGACGGAGTTCATCGGGGCCAATGGAATCGACCAAAATGATTTCGCGGTTAAGTCCCGTTCCCAATGCGCACTCGATTTTCCCGTCCCAGAGTGTGATTCCCGCGGGGGCGAACGTGTCTCGGATGATCAACGCAATGTTTTCGGTCATCGCCAGAAGATTCTCCCACTCCACATCATTCAGGTTCGCAATCTCTTTGGCCTCATTATGAGTGAGCGGACGATCAAACCTTTCAAGCTTCGTTGTAAACTCGATCATTGGTTTATCAAACATTTGTTTTTCGGCGTACTTTCCAGGAAACCGTTTAAGAAGAGATGACCCCTTCGCGACACCCAGTCGAAAAATAACTTCTAAGGGAACAAATATATTTTCTTCCCGGGGCATGATCTTTTGATCACGGATGACCCGAAACGGTTTCACCACTATTTCATTTTGAGCGCAGGGAACAGTTTGAAGATGGTGAGCGATTCCGCGGTTTCCAAGGACTGCATAAATTTTCTTAGTGAAGTCTGCCAGAGCTGCGCCTTTTCCCTCTAGATGATCGGGCATTTCTCCCCAATCAAAAACTGAGTAGCGATCTGAGAATTGGAAAAGATAATTTTCACCGAACTGGAAAACATCTTTCGTAGACCCTTGATGGACGAGTTTTGCGCTACCCACGGAGACTTCCTTCGCGCACTGGATAGGGATACTCAGAGTTTAAGCATGAACGACAAAAGTCTTGTTTCCTGAGAGATTCATGCACATCAGAGATGTCATTATAAAAAACTTTCTCCACATTAAGATGCTGCTCAATTTCTTTCCGCGTTTTACCGTAGGCAACGAGTTCATTGGGAGTCGGGAAATCAATCCCGTAATAGCAAGGCGAAATAATGGGGGGGCAGGTACTGGCGAGGTAAACGCTTTTAGCACCGTGCTCTCGAAGAAGATTCACGATTTTTCTGGATGTCGTTCCTCTGACAATGGAGTCATCCACCAGAAGAATATTTTTCCCTTCCACTTGCTCACGGATGACACTGAACTTAAGGTTCACCGTCATTTTGCGGCGGTCCTGGCCGTTTTGAATGAAACTTCTCTGCACGTAACGATTCTTCAGAAGAACTTCGCGGTAAGGAAGATTTAATTCTTCAGAAAGAGCGATCGCACTGGAGCGTGAGGTATCAGGCACCGGAACGACAACATCAATTGCGTTTTGGAAATTTTCAAGTGAGATCTTTTGAGCAAGCTGACGCCCGAGCTGAAGACGAGTTTCATACACACTCCGATCAGCGATGGAGCTCTCCGCACCAGCAAAATAAATCCATTCAAACATACACGGAAGTGTTCCCGATTTCAGAAGATCGCGTTTTAAAAGTTTTCCATCCGGACGGATCAGAATCAGTTCCCCCGCCGCCACTTCACCGATCACTTGATAATCGAGAAAATTTAAAACGGAAGTCTCGGAAGCAAAACAATACGAAATCGTCTGATCAGCATTTCGTTTCACTCCGTAAACCAACGGACGAATACCGAAGCGGTCACGAAATGCCATGAAGCCTTCGCCGCCAATGGTTCCGATCACAGAAAATCCACCTTCCGCTTTTTCGATCACCGTTTTCGTCGCAGTCGCGAGCTTGTCAAAGAAAGTATCACCT
>CANETG010000287.1 GCA_947440875.1 Bacteriovoracaceae bacterium | reverse complement strand
TCTATTTAGGAAAAAATAAATGGCCGTCGAAGTTTTACTTAAAGCATTCCCTTTGGTCTTAATTTTCGGCAGCTGGATCTTCGCTCCGAAAATAAGTCGTCTTAAGGATTTGATCATTTCCATTTTGGGAATGCTTTTCGTTTTTATGACCTGGCTTTTTTTTCAGCTCCCGGAGCAGACGGCGGGAAGTTATTCTCTCATTTCTTTTTCCTTTAACCGCCCCAGCCTTTTTGTGGGTTCCATTTTTTGCGGTGCCCTTTTTGTGGGTCTCCTTCCGGTCAGGAAAGATCTCACGATGACTCGAAATTTCCTTCTTCTCATGGGCGCTGGTGTCGGTATTATTCTTTCAGACAACCTGCCCACGTTTTTCTTTTTCTTCTTTCTGCAGCGGGGAGTGCCGGGCTGGAACTTTTTCAAAAACATCAGGCAGGGTAGCTCTCAGTCTGGGGGAACTTATATCATCCAACATTTTCTATGCCTGATTGCAGCTCTCTTTTTGATGGGGAAAGCTTGGCAGTCGGGACTCCTTTTTCATCCAATGGTAGAGTATCCGTCGAATTTTTTTACGCTGGACGTGCTCCTTTTGAGTTTTATTCTGGTCTATGAAGCGCACGGCATTTTTCCATTCCACTCTTGGGTCCATGATATCGTAGATCAGCTTCGGTGGTATGAAATTTCGTGCCTCTTTCTTCCCCGCGCCGGAGTCCTTCTTTTCGTTCAGTTGATGCTTCCGAACTACAACACGGACCCCGATGTTTTTAAGATCGCTCTCTTATCGCTTTCTATATTTTCGTCGATCTACTGGTCGTTTCGTGGAATTTTCGAAGGAAATATTCAGAAAGAAGTTTCGTATTTTTATATTTCCCAGGCCTCACTGGTTCTCACCGGACTTCAGGCAACGAGTGTCGCTCTCAGAGGATCTTACCTTCACATGATGGTGATCTCTTTTTCTGGAATTGCGATCTGGTCGATTCTTTTCTACATCCAGGGGCACGTGTCGCTCAAAAAATCGGAGTCCTTTTACGGACTGGCTCAAGAGTTTCCCAAACTCGCGACTCTCTTTTGTCTTTTTGGATTTTGTCTCATCGGTGTGCCTCTTTTGGCGTCGTTTGTGGCGGAAGATTTAGTGATCAACGGACTCCTCGAGCAGCAGCCTTACCTTGGACTGGGGCATATCTTTGCGACCTGTCTCAATGGGATTCTCTTCTTCGTTCTTTTTTCTAAGCTCTTCCTGGGAAGTAATCCGTCTGGCCCCAAAGTCGTTAATCACGACATGTCCCTAAGTGAGATGTTTCCCTATCTCGTCACTTTGATGATAATGTTCTTTATAGGCATCTTTCCCTTCGTCTTCCTAGAAAGGATATCCTGGTAAAGGTTCCAGCATACTTGTGGCTGTCAGTTGCGTCAGAGGTTTCCATGGTTCAAGAACTTAAAATAGGTGGAATTTACAAACACTACAAAGGTAAAACCTATCGGGTCATCGATCTCGCTCGTCACTCTGAAACACTCGAGTGGCTCGTGGTTTATGAATGCTTGTATGATAATCCGGAAGCTAAAATCTGGGTGCGCCCGATGGGAATGTTTCTCGAAAATATTACTCTCGAAGGACGAGAGACTCCACGGTTCACCTATATCGGTGACCAGAAAGGGTCGCAAAGACTTTAAAGCATTCTTTTAAGAAGAATTGGTTTGGCCGTCGTTGGGTCTTCCGGCCAGTGATGTCTTGGATATTCTCTTAGCCAGACTTTCCTCATTTCTGGATACATTTTGCTCCAAAAATTAGCGAGATCTTTTGTTACCTGAATCGGCATGCGATTGGGACCCAGGAGTTTGAGCTGAAGCGGAACTTTCCCCTGCATGAGTGCAGGAACAGACCTCTGTCCGTAAAAATCCTGAATCGGTGCCTCGACAAAAGGATCAAGGTTGAGGGGATAATGGATCGGGAGTTCACGTCTTCCTCCGAGATCAATTTTGGAAGGAAGGGAATTTTCGAGATCACCCACATCAAGTTTCTCAGTCAAGCTTCGAAAGTAAAAGCTTTCAAGGTCTTCCCAGCGTTGATGTTCTGAGATGAAACTTTCAGCTTTAATCTCAATATCATCAAGAAAAATACCTTTCGTACGTGACCAGAAATGCAGTTTTTCCCAGCGGAGTACATTCTTCAAGGCTCCAATCTTTTTTCGAAAAGGTGTTTCGATTTGTTCAAGGAACTTCTTCTTTGCCTCTTTGTTGAGTGAATGGAAGTCAAGGGAAGCCTCAATTTCATCCATTACGATGCTCCCGAGCATCGTGCGCGTTTTTTTCCTAAGTTTCTCCACATCAAAAATATTTTCTTCATGAAAAGGAAATGGTTCGAGCTCCATGATCCATTCTTCGAGCACCGGAATAATTTGAATCGCTTCGCCCCGCGAAGTCACGTCGAGGATGAGATAAAAATCATATTGAAGCTCTTTGAGATCTCGGTGAGGCCGAATTGTTTTTCCAGAAAAATGAATGAAATCGTTCTGCTTCTGGCGGTAGCGAGCGATCTGATCGACAAACCCTGAAAGAATCGCCTTCTCCCACTGATCTTTCCCTGTGGCCGGTGGGAGCAGGGGAGTCAGTCTGCGCTCAAGGTTTCCGGAGCGATCTCCTTCAATTTCCTGGGCGACAGCTCGGATAAATTTTTTTTGCTCTTCGAGGGATAATTTTCCGGACGCAAGAAACGCTCTCCCTAATCTCGCATCTAGGGGAATGCGTTCCACTTCCTTGCCCCATCTTGTCAGTTCCCCCGAGGGAGTCAGAAGACCGAGTAAGCGCGCCAATTCTTCGGCTTTTTTCCACCGTTCAGGGGGCGGCGGTGTTGGCCATTTAAGCTCGGACGCGAAATGTCTTGTTAAAAGAACTGTATCAAGAAGATCCACTCGCATTATTTCAGGAATAGTGAAAGCTTCCCGTTCGTCATAATCTTGCTTACTGTAAAGACGGTAACATTCTCCCGCGGCTTCTCGTCCAGCGCGACCTGTTCTCTGAATCGCCGAACTTTGAGTGACTGGTTTATCGTTCAGGATTTTGAGCCCCGTCCAAGGGGAAAATTGAGCTTCTCGCTGGACTCCGCTATCGATCACGATGCGAATCCCTGGAATTGTCACCGAACTCTCTGCGATGTTTGTAGAAAGGATAATTTTTCGACGAGAAATTTTTCCTAAAGTACGGTCCTG
The DNA here is from genome assembly GCA_947440875.1 of Bacteriovoracaceae bacterium. Lineage (GTDB taxonomy): Bacteria > Bdellovibrionota > Bacteriovoracia > Bacteriovoracales > Bacteriovoracaceae > Peredibacter. The sequence goes on along the minus strand of CANETG010000287.1, from coordinate 319 downwards.
CTCCTCTTTCGGAAGATCGGCGTGAAGAAGATGAACTTCTCCGTAGTCGTTTCCGATTCTTTCCTTCACCTGATTCATTTCTCTCATGCCAGGGACAAAAATAAGAATATCTCCGTCCATCTTGATGCTCGATAGAGTATTTTTAATTTTTGTCTCTAATGACAGACTCAGAACACTTGGTTGATTCGGAAGATAGGAAATCTCAACCGGAAAGCGGGGAGCCTCGATGTCAAATAGCTTCGGATTTTTAAACACGTGAGAAATACCGGCATCAAGTGTCGCTGACATCACGACAATCAAAAGATCACTTCTTTTTTCT
>CANETG010000286.1 GCA_947440875.1 Bacteriovoracaceae bacterium | reverse complement strand
CTTGTCGAAACAGCACGGTTTTGGCGGTCTGCATGTTCTGCTTCGTAGGGAGCAATCACTGTGCGGGCAGTATTCAATTGCGCTTCAGCTGCGTTGAGCGATGAACGCTGCTGAGAAATAGTGACGTTTGTCTGCTGGAGCTGAGTCCGCGATGTTGCCTCGAGAGCATCATTATTCTGTGCCGCCAGAATGATTCCTGGGATTTCTCTTCCTCCCAGATTTTCGATCCGCGAGATGAGGGATTCTTTTTCATTCAATTGAGCTTGAAATTTCGCCTGGAGTTTAACCATGTCAGACTTGGTTCCGTTGATTCCAAGGTGAACAGCATAGCCAGCGTTAAGAACTCGCTTGAGTTCTTTTACTTGTTCAGGAGTTATTCCCATGGGATTTATCGGATCACGTTTGATGACAAATGATTCTTCGAAAGCGAGGTCATAGAACGCCTGATTATTGAGACATTTCTCAATGAGTTTTTCTTTCACTCGTTTAAATCCATCGGCTGAAAATTCCAAACGAACATCTCGAGATCCATCGGCCGGTTTGACTTTAAGATCTTTTCTTTCTTCTAGCTGAGCGAGAAGTTTTTCTGTGTGCTGTGGAATGTTCCAGGCAATCATCTGTCTTCTGACAGTAGTCGGTCCGCCATTAGCAAACGAGAGCACTGATTCGTCTCTTAGCGTGAGGGTGAAACTCGTCGCCGGCTTTCCGCCGTCCATTACGATATTAAGATCCATCGGGCCCGGTGAATTTTTTAAACGCGAGAACATGAGTTTGTAGTTGGTGCTTCCGATTTCTGTCTGGGTGTAGGCCACGCAGTATCCGTTAGGATTGCGACGATCTGAGGTGTCTTCAGCGGTCCAATCGCCACTGGTGAGAAGAATCTTTCCCGCGTGAGCACTTGAAAAAACGGATAGTAATAGTAAAGAAGCGATTGGCTTCATCCACATAAAATTCCCTCCAGGAAAATAAAGATGTTAGGAATTCCGTTGCAATTTAGTCGCCATGATTTTGGTGTCAGAGTGGCGCTGAATCGCATTTTAGACCGGCGACTGTCTAAAATTTCGACGATTTTTCAAGAGGGCGTCTGATATTCTGACACCACCTCTGGAATAATGAGTGCTTTATTTGAGGAGGTTTTTCTGTCGGCGAAGCCCTGCGTTGGGGATATGGTGCTTGCACGATAAGAAAGATTATCGTGCAGGGTGGCATTGTTTCAGGCTTTCAACTATCTAGTTTCACGCGACGGTTGAAATCATCTCTGGTCATCTGCCCGTCTTTTATCGCTAATTGAATCACCTTTAAGGCAAGCTCGAATTTGGGCCTCTCTGCGGCCGCTACGACACTGAGATCGATGTGTTTTTGATCAATGGTTCCCGTGTGCTTCACAGCTCTTTTTAACAGTTCAATCGCCTGGGCTATTTCCACTTTTTTTCTCCGAGGTTAGTCCGTCCATAATTAACATGGACGGGACCCCAGAATCAACGTCTGTTTAGACTTAGGCCGCTTTAAGACTAAGCATGGGAATAGCGGCATCGATTAACTGGTTAATGGTCTCATCATCCAATCCATCATAATGAGCGGCCTTGCAGATCACCTGGAGCTTCTGATTAAGTTTTCCAATATCGAGTTTCGTCTTGTGTTCGGTTTCACTTTCTAGGATCGCTTCATGGATGAGATCTCTGTACTGACAAAGTAGGACTTCGGTGAAATTTTCATGCATCTGAGTATTCAAAATGGGCCTCCCGTAAAACCGTTTTCGATTAACTTTCCTAGATTACGGCCGAGCTTAAAGTTTCATGATAAAAAATGTCAGGTACTAAGAATCGGGGAGATAGAACAACCGAACTTCTATCAGCAATTAAGAATTGCTGTACTGAGAATGAAAATGACAAAATTTCGAGGCATGCTAGCATCAAAGCATGGAAAAATTAGAAACGTTTTTTATAGAGGGCGAGGCCTTCCTACCAGGAAATCCCCTTCAGTTACGACTGGCTTTTTTAGCACTCTTACTTAACCGTAACGTCCTCATTGAAGACGTTCCAGGAATGGGTAAAACAACTCTCGTAAAGTATTTCGCGAAGGCAACTGGTCTTAATTTTCGCCGCATTCAATTCACCAGTGATCTCATGCCTTCGGATATTCTTGGGGTCTCGGTCTTTCAGAAAGAATCGGAAAGTTTTGTCTTTAGGCCCGGTCCCATTTTCGGAGAATTAATTTTAGGCGATGAGCTCAACCGCGGTACTCCTAAAACTCAATCCGCACTCCTTCAGGCGATGGAAGAAAAATCCGTGACGGTCGATGGGACGAACTATCCCCTGCCGGCCAGATTCTGTTTATTTGCGACTCAAAATCCCCGCGGACAATACGGGACCTACCCCTTACCGGAATCCCAGCTGGACCGCTTCCTTTTTAAAATTTCGATGGGTCACCTTACCCGCGAAGAAGAGGTTGAACTTCTTGCGACTGGGCAGAGGCTCGAGAAACTCGAAAAATTGAAAGCTCTGGTTACTCCTGCTGAGCTCAAGTCCTGGGAAGCGGAAATCCGGAGAGTCAATACATCTCGTATTCTTTTGGGATACGTTTCGGACGTGCTTCAAGCGTCCCGGAAAGACGCCGAATACGGTCTGTCCCCAAGAGCGGGTCTTGATCTTCTCGATGCTGCTCGCGGATGGGCCTTCCTTGAAAAACGCGATCACGTGATCCCGGATGACGTTCAAATGGTTTTTCCCTTCGTGGCCGCTCACCGAATGTATTCCTACCAGTCGCTCCCGGTGCATGCTGAACAGGCCCGCGCCAAAGACTTCGTGGGTTCAATTCCCTTCGTTAAAGTGAAATGAGACATTTCATTGAGCGGATCATGCGCTCACGCACCAAAGTTTACATTTTCCCCACACGTATGGGTGGATACGCCATCGGTCTGATCACACTGATGTTTTTACTCAGCATCGGTTACAGTAATAATCTTCTTTTAATTTTTACGATCACCTTATTCGGTCTCAATCTCATGTGGCTCGTGAATTCTCATTTTCATTTGGCAAGACTCTCACCAGGTCAGGTGTTCATCGAAGACGGTCACATGCATGCGCCCTTGGCGGCGAGCTTCCGCTGGAAAAAGTGGCCCCGGGGAAACATTCATTGGTCGATGAAACTCTTGAGCAATCAGCACCGTACAGAAGTGAGAATTCTGCAAGAAGAAGAGGGGAGAACCGTCGGTGAGATCACCCTCCCCTCGCGCGGGATCTATCACTGGACACACCTTCTGGTTAAAACCGACCGACCTTTTGGTCTCTATCAAACCTGGATTTATTTTAAGATCGATGTCACCGTCCACTCCTACCCCGCTCTTTTAAAAGAAATGCCTCTCCCCTCTCCAGAATTTCTCGACAGAGAAGGAACGATCCCTGGAGAGAAAAAAGGGGACGATGGTCTCCGGGGTCTGGCGGCCTACCAAGGCGAAGGATCAAAACGCATCAGCTGGAAACACTACGCTAAATCGGGCGAGCTCTTCGTGAAAGAGGG
>CANETG010000285.1 GCA_947440875.1 Bacteriovoracaceae bacterium | reverse complement strand
TCAATGACGACATCAAATAGATACCCATAAAGCATGGTCACGAGCTCATCGATTTGCGGTTGGACTGTCCTAGGATTACCCAGGCGGGCCAACCAAGAGTGCATAAGGGGGGAAGAAACGATGTGGACGTTTTTCCCATAAAGATGTTGTTGAAACATCCCTAGAGATTAACAAAAAATGAATGAATTTGTCTTGAGAACTCTAGTTCCGGAGCTGATTAGGGAGGGTTTTGATTTCCTCATTAAGAGGAAGCATCGCCTGCTCTTCACTATCATCACAAGAAAAGTGCCCGCGACAACGCGCCTCATAGGTATCAGTCTCACCTAAAAGAAACTGCTCTTTTGATTTTGAGAGACGCTGGGAGCGAGTCGCCGGAGCTCCACAAACTGTGCAGATCGCGTGGATCTTCATGACTTCGTCAGCAATCGCAAGAAGTGTCGGCATCGGGCCAAAAGGAACAGCACGATAGTCCAGGTCTAGGCCCGCGCAAATCACTCGGTAGCCGCGAGCAGCAAGCTTGGTCACGACGGTAATAATGTTTTCATCGAAAAATTGGACCTCATCGATGGCCACGACACGAGTCGAATCTTTGAGACGAATTAAAATATCGACAGCCTTTTCTACCGCCTCAGATTTAATTGTTTGCGATGAGTGAGAAACGACGTCTTCTGCGTGGTAACGAATATCAACTGCCGGCTTAAAAATTTGAACTCTTTGCTTAGCAATCTGAGCACGCTTGACTCGGCGGATGAGTTCCTCAGTTTTTCCTGAAAACATAGGGCCGCAAACGAGTTCAATAGAACCATGGTAAGATTGGTGCATCACAGAATAGATCTCCTCGAAGCAAAAACGTGTGTGTAAGAGGAGTTTTGCAAAAAGAGTTCCCCCTGACAAATGCTCGGCGGGGCCATGAGTCTGAATTCTCATGGCGGTAAGAAAATATCGGCCAAGTTTAGGCGGATACTAAATAAAAAACTAAAAAAGAAACCAAGCTAACAGTCATTAAAAAGAAAATGGTAGGAGTCAAAAGTATGACCATCGCAAGCGACCGAGAGGTTCCGAGGTTCGCGCGAAGTCCGGCGTAGAGAAGAAAAAGATAGAGAAAAAATTGAATCACTTCACCAATGAAGGGAACGATGTTGAAAAGGTTTGATGAAAGGGCACTCACCGTAATCTGATCGGCGATTTCTTCACCAGGAAGTTCGGGATTGAGCCATTTCGCATAAGTCCGGATGACCCACGTCCATAATTGCGTGATTAAGATCGCACCTACCGGAAAGAAAATAATATCGAGAGCCGCCGAAAACAGAAGGAAATAATAAGTTGAGAAACCTGAACTCTGGACGAGGTCTTGAAGCACGCCGAAGTCCGCACTCTGCATGGCCACGAACGACTGGAGAAGAAAATTAATGATAACAATTTTGAAGAGCCCGCGAATCACTGCAAATATCCACGAGATACCGATACTCTCTGAGAGTGAGAGAGGCTCGAAGAGGTATCCATCTTGATGAGGGAGTGGAACGTGATGACGGTACTGCTGGTGGATCCGAAACGGATGCACTAGGACCATCAAATAAGTCTCAAAGAGTTCCGAAAAATTTTTCCAAAGAAGCATAGAACTCACTTTAGCACATCCTTAAATCGAAATCTTCCGGAAATGTCTGCACGCGGGTAGTGTGCCTTATATCCTTGAGTTAAGTTAGCGATGATAATTTCTTCGGCTTTCGGCCAGAAAACGAGTTCCTGACCAAACATTTCTACCAGCAAATGGTCTTCGCTTAAGATTTGCTTTTTTTCAGCACTCGACAAGAGGGAAACTCGCATGGCTTGATCCAACGGACCTAGGTTCAGAGCGTAGCTCAAGAGCTCTGTCATTTTCTCACTATCGACTTTGTGGGTGATGCTTTCAAATCCAAGAGGTTCTTTATTCACTAAAGTGACAATTGTTCTCTGTTTTCCTTGCGAAAAAGTCATGCTTTCGCGGTCAAAACTTTTAAAAGACGATGGGGGAATATTTTTTTTATCCCAGTAGTCCTGCAGCTGGATGAAGAAGACTCTGAGGGTCCCTCCCACCATGAGCCATGCTTTTTTTCTGACGGGATCAACGACAACGGCGTCCGCACTCTTCTTATCTTTCATGAAGAGTTCCCACATCACACCCTTCCCTTCTTTCATGAAAGTAATCTCACCCAACTTTTCACCAAGAGGACCGTAAGGAGCTTCTTCTTTGAGTGTCACTTGGGAGAGAAGTGAGAAAAATTTTTGAGGAAGTTTTTCATGAACGGTGATCCCCGGAAAAGGCGGCGGAGTCGTCGTGTTATTTATAAAATCTAATTCGAACGGAAGACTCCCTGGAACTTTGACCGTGATTCTTTCCATTGGAAGGTCCGGATAAAACCGGAAGAGTTGAGTTTCTTCAAGCTCTTTGGGTGTTTTCATCAAAACTATTTTTAATTCATTAAGCTTCGTTGCCTGAATATCCTTCACATCTTCCGTGAGCTCATGATTTGTTCCCTCTAAAATGGCGAGCATGATTTTGCCATTTTGTGAGACGTAGAAGCCCTGCCGATCGAGTGCAAGATCTCCGATGAGAAGAGTGTCGTTATTCACCGAGAGTTCAATTTTTGAGGAGAAAAAGTCTTTTAGTTCTCCGGTAACATCCTTCACTTTTTTGATTTGCTGAATTTGATCTTCGATCTGGCGAAAAAGATTATGCGAAAGAAGTTCCTCACCATGGAGCCATTGCCCATTCATTTTATTGGCCGGGATTCCCGAAATCGTCAGTTGGTTTATTTCACTGGGATAGAGTTTATTGCGAATGAGATTTTCTTCGAACTTCTGTTCAGCTTTCTTCTCTTGGAAGAAGTAAGTGACACCCAGAAGAGCGATGAGTATTCCAAAGAGAGCAAGATTCTTTTTCATAGAATGCGCCGACGCCGGTAAACGAAGATTCCCGCTCCGAAAAAAATGATCGGCACGAGAAGAATCGAGATCACAAAAATTAATTGAATGTGCTGTGCCGAAAGGATCACGGGGAACTCGTCAGTTCCTGGTCGATTGAGAGAAATGATTCCCTCGTCATTGAGAATCCAGGAGGTACTATTTAAAAAGAGAGTCGTGTTCCCACTCTGTGCTTGGTAGGCATTCACAAGAAACGAGCTCGAACCTAAGAGAACAAAGCGTGAGTCTGAATTTCCTTCACTCCCCACTTTTTCGCCCACTCCCAGTAAACCAATTGGCCCTTTGCGATCTCTTTTTTCTTCAAACTTCGCGATCCCTTCCGTAACACCTTTGAGATCTGATTCTGCCCAGGAACCGGGGAATGGGCTGGTCGTCGCCAGAAGAGTGGCCGAATCATTTCCTTCGATAGTTGAGACCGAAGAAGAAAGGGGAAACACTGTCCGGAGATTAAATCCTGCGGTCACTGCGTGGCCTTCGTCATAGCGAGAAATAATCGGGATCGTCGCTTCGCCTCCCTGGACGGTAGAGACGCGGTCAACGACAACATCTTTTCCTAGTTC
>CANETG010000284.1 GCA_947440875.1 Bacteriovoracaceae bacterium | reverse complement strand
CTTCCCTACACTTTCGGGACTAGTCTTGAGTGCTTCCATGATTTTCCGCTCAAGAATAATATCCACCGAAGAAAAAGGGTCATCCCAGATGAGAGTATGAGCGCCGGACATGAGTGAGCGGATGAGAGCAATACGCTTCATTTGACCACCAGAGAGACGCTTCCCGTTCTCACCGACTTCGAGTGAAAGAATCTTATCAGGATTTTCATCTAGCGAATCGAGTTGAAACATCGTCAAAAAATATTTCGCGCGTTCTCGAGCTTGTTCATTCGGAACGGGCCCCAAAAATATGTTTTCTTGAATGGTATCGTTAAAAAGATAAGGCTCTTGTTGGACCATGGAAATTTTGTCACCACGAAGGATGAGACAAACAGCTAGTTTAGACAGAAGATAAGTTTTCCCACTGCCCGTTTCACCAAAAAGGATATTCCACTCGCCCTTATTCACTTCGAGCTTGGCTGGTTTCTTCCATAATTCAAGTGTAAGAGAGAGAGTTTTCAAATCATCATTAATCGGAATATGCGTAAGTTCTTTTTCTTCAATCGAAGGAGCATCGATCATGTTGTGAAGATCCTTCACTCTTCTCCAGGCCGCAAACCCCTGCGACATCACGACCGCTACCCACGACATAAACATCACCGGCTCTAAGAACAAGTACAGAAAGCCTGAGAAGAATACGAGATCAGAAGTAGATCCACCGTTTTGTTTTATTAAAAGAGAGGCCCACAACAAAGAGGCACCGAGACCCAGCTTCACATAGGGACCAGAGATCGCAAACCCAATTGACGATTTGAAGAAAAGTGAAAGTTCTTGGCCAGAAAGGTTCACAAACCCTTTGATGAAATTCTTTTCCTGGTGAAAATTCTTGATCGTTTGTTTGGCCTCATAGGCTTCGATAATGTACTGCTGAACTTCGCCTTTTTTATCTGCCATTTTCTTGAAGAGCTTCTGATTAAAGAAAGTCATCACCGTAAAAAGAAAGACACTTGAAAAAAGCGGAATGAACGCGGGCCACAAGTAAGGGTCAGTAGAATTGAGTTTCGGCACTAGAATGAAAGCCGCAATGATGAGATTACAAATTTGAAGAAGCCCGAAACCAATAAATGCTCGAAGGTTGTTGATGTCATCAAAGAGAATCTGGAATACCTGTCCCTGAGAATAGCTTTTGAATCTCGACGTCGGAACTGACTCTAGTTTTTCGAGGAGCTCCAAGCGCAGGGTCTTCTGCTGCACACGAGCTGGGTAGAAAAATAAAAGCCGAGAGAGAGTTCGGAAGATTAAAATCCCAAAGGCAAGCCCAACAAACACCCATTCGGAGATTTCTGAGAGTCTCCCCTTCCCCATGAGTTCCGTCAGCGTGCGGATCCTCTCAGGGATCTGAACCTGAAGGAATTGCAGGAGAGCAAGTGAAAGGAAAGCACCAACGTAGAACCATTTAAATTCCCAGGCGTGGGCAAATATCCATGGTCCAAACCGCCGGCTTAATCGCGTGGTCATAGGGGGATAAAGTTAACGCTAATTCTGCTCAAAGTCATCGAAACCGATGAGAGATTTTCGTGACAGGGCCCGCAATATTGCCTAAGATATTCCGCATAGTGCGAGGTTAGCTCAGCGGTAGAGTCCTTGGTCGACATCCAAGTTGTCACAGGTTCAAATCCTGTACCTCGCACCATTTTTTTCTTTCATCGGGTCTTCGTGACCTCTCTCTGGAACGCGGGATAATAGCTCAAATTCGATTCACCAAGTCCATGCTCATACTGTAGCGACAGCTTCTGTCGGTTTTCTCATCAATGATGGAATAGGTTCCGATGAAATGCTCGGTCCCATTCCGAGAATTGAATCTGCCCATAAGATTTAACCTCTTGCAGTTCCCCCCTGGGAAACGAGTTCCAGAGAGAGGTTTACAATGCCGGCTCATCAGATCCACGCTCTTCGATTCGGTATCAGACGGAATTCTTCCAATCAGATGATCATTCACTCCATTCCTATCACCAGGTGCACTCGTGTGGAGAATGACATTCGCCTGATTATCGACTTCAAGCCTGAGATTTTGAGGAGTATCAAGCTCGCACATCTTATTGGTATCGGTTTCTTCAGAGACCATTCCGCCGTAGAGTCCACAAACTCCTTCGAGTTGCCCAAATCCTTCCGTGCAAGGGGGAGCCTCTTCTGCTTGCGCCGTTTCTTGGGGCTTAATTTCTGTAAGCTTGGCCTCAAATTTAGCAGCCGAAAGAGGATTCCCCTGATCATCTCGGGTCACCATCTGAATGGGCATATTTTTTCCAATAGCTTCTGCTTCTGCCGATGAAGTGAGAAAGGAGAAAGACTTCACTCCCCTATCTGCTCTAGCGAGAACAATCTCAAAAGTTCTGCCGTGGTCAGTTACCACTCCAGTCATCGCAGACCGTTCGGTGAAGCGATTGTCGGAATAAAAACCTATCGCTCTCCCATTTTGTTCTACCCACCGAAGATTGAAACTGACCGGCGTCTTTTCTCCAGCCTTGTAAAAGAATGATCCCTTCAATTGGTAGGGAGCCGCAAACAGCGACTTCGAGAGAAGAAATAGAGCACAGAGTAATATTTTTTTCATAGAGTCCCCTTATCTCCCCATTTTCCAATCCCTGGTCTTCACTTCTCAACTAAACTCTCTCATAATTAAAGAAACTTTCCGCTCTGATTCCTGACTCGAGAGCTTGGAGAACAATGATCGTTTCTTGGCCATTATTTTTTATTCTTATTTCTTTCCTAGGCTGCACGAGCCCAGTGGAAGAAAAGCGGGTCTACGAAGACGTCATCGAAATCACAGAGATTAATCCGAACCGTTTGACCGCATTAACGAAACAGAATCTTTTTCACTTGGCCAAAGTTTATGACCTAAAACCCTTCCTCTTCACGAAACAAATTCACATTCAATCTTACGTCGTGCCTCATTCGCATCCCATTCTCACCATCAACACCCGTCACGCGGATAGGCCCCAGCATTTGCTTTCAACTTGGCTGCATGAGGAATTTCATTGGTGGGCAGGAATGAATCAAAAGAGTACGGACCGTGCTATTTCTCAGCTCAAGAAAATTTACCCGAATGTTCCGGGGGAAGTCAGCACATCGCGCTCAATCTATCTTCATCTGATCATTTGTTATTTAGAGTATAGAGCACTGGTTCATTATCTCGGCGAAAAAGAATCGCAGGTGATCGTTCGGGAACTCATTGAAAAAGATAAATTGTACCCATGGGTGTACCAACAGATTCTGATGAAAGAAAATGATATTGGAAAAGTTATCGTCGCCAATAAGCTTATTCCTCTTCCACTCAGGCCCTAAAATCCGACGAAAAACCCACCGGTGTAACTGGATAAGAGGCTGAGAAATTTGTACTGATCGCTGTTCTTGTCGCGGATGAAGTCAGCGCCGACACCAATCGTATTGATCTGAACTTTCAACTCTTTGTTTTGCTCGCGTACTGATCGAAGGATATCATGGATGTCATCTTTCTTATTGGAATTATGAAGTGAGGGCGCTCCATCTGTGAGCAGGACAACATCTGAAATATCTTTGTAAT